>JBBQUE010000482.1:0-3789 GCA_038212805.1 Bryobacterales bacterium
CGTTCTTTCGAAAAAGAAGGGACAAATCACTTTAGTGTTCGTACCGCTGATGATTATCGGATTGGTGCTCAGCCCGGCGGCCTCCCTGCGCCGGCTTTCGCTGATCTTCCAATCTAACCCTCAGGGCGCGCTTTCCGAAAGTGACCTTTCTTCTTTGGGTTCTTCCAGCGAACGCCAGGAATTATTGCGGAAGGGAGTGATGTACACCGTCACCCATCCGATTTTTGGCGTGGGAGCGGGCCAGTTTGCCGTGGCGGTAGCCGGTGACGCGGCCAAAACCGGGCAGCATGAGGCCTGGTTAGGCACGCACAATTCTTACGTTCAGGTTTCGGCCGAGTGCGGTATCCCGGCGTTTATTTGCTATGTCGCGGTGATCCTGGCTGGGCTCAACCGCATCTATCGTGTCTTCCGTTTGTCGCAAGGCAAACCGGAATTTCGCGATATTGAGGGGCTTGCCTTTTCTCTGTTGTGCGGCCTGGTGGTGTATGCCTTTGCTACCTTCTTCTTCCACATGGCGTATACCGGCTTGCTACCGTTGCTTACGGGGCAAATTGTGGCGCTCTCCAATGCGGCGGAACCGTTGTTCAAGGCCAGAATGGTGAAGGTCAATGAATCGCTTGCCCCCGGAATCCGGCCGAATGTGTGGATGCCGCCGGCCCTGAGCCCCGCGCGCTAGCCAAATCGATGGGATTCACTCTCTGGTTGGATGGGCAGCAGGCGTGGGCCGCGGGCACCTACGAATACCGGCCGTTTGGAGTGGCAGTGATCTCATGCACGGATCTATTCCGGCCCCGCGATTTCCGGCGCGACCGGACGATTCCCGCAGCCCCGGCCAGCGCTTTCACAGGCTATTTCGCGTCGCTGGAGGCGGTAAATCAATACCTGAAGGTAGAGCGGGCTACATCTCCCAAACGCGAACGCCGTGGGCGTAAAACGAAATCAGACCGTCTTCGCTCACCTTGAGCGCATGGCCGTAACGGGAAGCGCCGATGGCAGCCGTGGTTCGACCGCCTTCCGCCACGCCCTCGTTAGTTTCGGCCAGCCGTTCCAGCCGGAGAATCGCACCGAAGGCCAGCAAACGGAAATCACGGTCCATCACGATTCCGCCGTCAATGCGGGCCACGCTTTCAAGCACCGTGGGGGGCAATTCAGAGACCGGGTGGCCGCGTAACAGATAGTGCAGTTGGCCCTTCGCGCCGCTGTTGTCCCTGCTGCTCTGCGACGCCGGGGATTCCAGCAGGTCGCCCGGAGCCAATAAGTGGTCCGCCGCCCCCGCATCGTCCAGCACCACGAACAATCCGCCGCGCCGCTCCTCCGCCAGGTTCAACGCCACCCGGTAAATCCGCTCCGCCAAAATTTTATTGCCGATCGCGTCTTCCCAAACCCGGTATTTTTCCACCGGATCGGTCAGCCTCCAACTTCCGTCGATGAAATTGAGGACCTGGGAACCGGCGGCGAACACTTTGATTTCTCCGTTGGGAGTCAGCACCAGGCACGTGTGACCACCACATAAAGTGGCGCGGCAGTGATATTCGTAGCGGGCCGCGCTGGCCACCGGCAATTCCATTCCCTGGTAAGCCTGCGCCCAGTGCGCCACATCCACCAGTTCCACCAGCAGGCCGTCCTGGTCCACCAGCGCCAGCGTCTGCAGGCCGTCGCACATGCGATGGAAGCTGCGGATAGAGGTGAGTTTGGCCGCATACCTCAAAGCTCCTGGAGGACGGGGAGGCGAAACGTGACAGGGATCGGGATGGGTGCCGAATACCAGCACTCCGGTTACGATACGGCGATTTTCATAGGTGGTGAGAGCGCTGATGCGGAGCACGTCGATGGCGTCGGCAATGCGGTCGCAAACCTGCGCCCCGGCGTCGGCCGCGACGTACGGTGTAGAATCCAGAAACGCCGAAACATAGCGATCCTCCGGCACGCCTCGAAACAGGTCCGGAATGCCGGAGACCAGGTCGGGATCGAAAAAGAACCGGTAGCGGGCTGAGAGCACCAGCCCCACGCTCTTCATCAGCTTGCCCTCGCTCAAGGTAAGCGAGCGGAAATTGCGCAGGCGGTAGCGCATCCCCAGCCAGCGCAGCAATGAGATACCGTCGGCGGACTTTTCGTACTCGATGACGGGGCCGTGGGTAAAGCACGGGCCCAGCGGTTCCAGGCTGATCCGCGGGAAAAAATATTGAATGCCGCGCTCCAACAGATTTGAATAGAGCGCGTCCAGGAAGGGCTGCGAGGGCTGCGACCGGGGGATCAAGCTTCAGTTTACCGCGCGCCGCGAACGCCGGAAGTCGCGCACCCAACAAAATAGGGGCAACTTGTTTGCCCCTTGTGAATGCTACTATCACTAATATATGGAATCCCGCATCCGGGTATTGGTTGCCAAGCCTGGCTTGGATGGCCACGACCGGGGAGCGAAAGTCATCGCGCGAGCCCTGCGCGATGCCGGCATGGAGGTGATTTACACCGGCCTCCGCCAGACTCCCGAGATGATTGTGAATGCAGCCCTGCAGGAGGACGTCCAGGTAATTGGACTGTCTATCCTTTCAGGAGCGCACAACGCGATTGTCCCGAAGGTCATGGATTTGCTGCACGAGAAGGGAATGGATGATGTTCTGGTAGTAGTAGGCGGCATCATCCCGGACGAAGACGCGGCGGATCTAAAGAAACGGGGTGTGGCGGCGGTATTTCAGCCGGGCGCTTCGCTCGAAGAGATTGTAGAATTCATTAGGTCCTCCGTGAAGCAAACTGCTTAGGAACCCAGGCCGCGAAGGCCTGAAATTGAAAACGAGATGGAATGCAAGAAAAACTGAATATCGCCGTATTTGTCGACTACGACAACATTGAAATCGGCGTCAAATCGACCCTCCGGCGCGAATTCGACGTATCGCTGCCGCTCGAAGCGCTGAAAGAGCGTGGCGACATTGTGGCCAAATTCGCGTACGCGAACTGGGGCCGCCAGGAAGGCGCAACCCGGCAAATGGCCGAGAACGCCGTGCAGATGGTGCAACGCCTGCCCTCGCCGCGCGGAGACAAGAATGGCGCGGATATTAACCTGGCGCTGGACGCCTTGGAGATGGCATTCACGCATACGCATGTGAATGCCTTCGCCATTGTCAGCGGCGACAGCGACTTCATCCCGCTGGTGAACAAGCTCAAGGAATACGGCAAGATTGTTTTCGTGGTGGGCGGCAAAGCCTTTACCAGCACGATTCTGCAACAGAATTGCCATGAGTTCATCAGCTACGAATCGCTGCTGACGGATGCGCCTGAACCGCGCATCCAGGAACCCCGGCCGCCGCGCGAAATGCGCGAACAGCGGGAGCCCCGCGAACAGCGTCCGCCACGCCAGCAGCAGCCCCAAGGGACAGGTCCGCGCATGCGGCCCGATCCACTGGAACTCTTGCAGGCCATGCCGCTGGTAGAACGCGCGTTGCAGGTTCTGGAACGGCGCGCGGTACAACCGCAGTTGGGCTTGTTGAAGTCCACCATGCTGCAGCTGGATTCGGCGTTTACCGAAAAAGCCTATGGGGCCAACAGCTTCTCCGATTTTGTTGAAAAGCTGAAGAAGTCGGGCTTCGTGAATGTCAGTGGCCAAGGCGGCCGCTACATCATTGAGCGCAAAATCAGCTCCCAGCCGGATCGGCCCACGCCCAAGCCGGATGAGGCGCTACCGCCGCTGCGCGACGTGCTGGAAACGCACCGCATGGAACTCGAAAATGGAGTTACCGCCGACGAACTGGCCGGTTGGGTGCATGTGGAAACCAACATCGATCCGCAGGCGTATGG
>JBBQUE010000483.1:0-3786 GCA_038212805.1 Bryobacterales bacterium
CTCTGCAGTTTTTGGCTCCACACGAGCAAGGCACCGTTTCAACATCCTTGCCAAAGTGGTAGTCCAAAGTCAGTTCTTCGCCCTTCCGTATCTTCCTAAGACTGAAGTACAGACTATGCCCCTTAATGATACGGGCTACGATGTTCGGTTCGCAACAATGATTTACAAACTCAGCCCCGCTACCGCCGGCCGAACCGTCAATCGACCAATAACTGTCTAATGTAAAAATATAATTAAGAGGCCGGCTTGCGCGGACCTTTGTTTCCCGCCTGCTAATCCGTTCTCCCGTATACTCAATCACTTTACGGCGCGGCGGAATCTCTTCTTCCGCGTAAATACCCCAGCGATGGATCCTTGATTTTGCCACTCGCAGCTGGAAGCACGCGTGTTTTGAATCAATCGCTGGCGCTGCTGCCACGGGGCTCCGATTTATGGCTCTGGTCACCAATCCACTCTACTTAAAAGTCGTCTTCAACCTTAGTGCTCTTTGACTTTCTCCGCATGATAATCACCACTAACAGAAGCAAACAAAGCACGCCTGCGATGATACGTATTGTGGACTGATCCATGTTCTGCCTTCCTTTCCGAAATTTACTTCCAAACTAAGAGCCGATTTTCTGCTTGATCACGTCGATCAGTTCCCTCACCGCCGCCGCGCTCTTTTCAAGCGCCTGCTGTTCTTCGCCGGTCAGGTGAATCTGATAGACCTTTTCGATGCCCGCCGCGCCTAACTTCACTGGAACTCCGACAAAAACATCCCGGATGCCGTACTCGCCTTCCAAGTAAGCCGCGCAGGGCAAAACTTTCTTCCTATCCAGAAGAATCGATTCCACCATCTCCACGGTAGCCGCCGCCGGCGCATAGTAAGCGCTGCCGGTCTTCAGGAACTTTACAATCTCCGCTCCGCCGTTGCGTGCCCGGTTCACTAGCCGGTCGATCGTTTCCTGGCTCATCAATTCGGTCAGCGGAATGCCCGAGACGCTGGTCAAACGAACTAGCGGAACCATGGTATCGCCATGCCCGCCCAGAACCATCGCCGTCACGTTCGCCATGGAAACGTCCAATTCCTCGGCGATAAAAGTCCGGAAACGCGCCGTGTCCAACACGCCCGCCATGCCGATTATGCGCTGCCGGGGGAACTTTGAAACCTGGTGAGCCGTCCAGCACATCGCATCCAGAGGATTCGTGACCAGAATCAGAATCGTCTCGGGGGAATACTTCACTACTTGCTCGGTGGCCTGTTTCACCACTTCATAATTGGCCAGCAGCAAATCGTCGCGGCTCATGCCTGGCTTCCTCGCCAGGCCAGCGGTGATTACGACGATGTCGGAACCCGCCGTGGCTTCATAGGTGTTCGTCCCGGTAATCTTTACGTCGTACCCTTCCACAGGGCCCGATTCCAGAAGGTCCAGGCTCTTGCCCTGCGGAACCCCATCCACCACGTCTACCAGGACCACATCGGCGAGCTGCTTACCGGCAATCCGCAAGGCGCAACTCGCGCCAACATTGCCCGCGCCAATCACCGTAACTTTTTTTCTCATAGAATCTTCAAGAGTAGGATAGCGAATTCCTCACTGTCAAGCTGAAAAGGCGATACGATATCCGTCATGGTCCGGACTGAACCCATGGGCAGCCTGCAAGCTACGCTGGTCCTCGATTTAACTCGCTTGCTGCCTGGAGCGGTAGCCACCCAGTATCTGGCGGATCAGGGCGCGGAGGTTATCAAGATTGAACAACCCGGGGGCGGCGATTACGCCCGTACCCTCAGCCCGGCGGTATTTGCCCGAACCAACCGCGGTAAAAAAAGTTTGGCGCTCGATCTAAAAACCGATTTCGGGAAGCAGACCCTACAGTTCATGGCCACCCAGGCCGATATTCTGATTGAAAGCTTCCGGCCGGGCGTCATGCAGCGGCTTGGTTTGGGGCCTGAAACGCTGTGTGCTCTCAACCCGCGGCTGATTTACGTTAGCTTGACGGGATATGGCCATCTTGGGCCAGAGGCGCAACTGGCGGGGCACGATATTAACTACCAGGCGCTCGGGGGCCTGTTGGGCTTGAACTGCGACGCTACCGGCTGGCCCGTGATTCCGGGGTCGCAGATTGGCGATCTGGTCGGCGGCTCGCTACAAGCCGTCGTTGGGATCCAGGGCGCGCTTCTTGCCCGGCACGCTTCGGGCGCGGGCGGCGTGGTCGATATTTCAATGACAGCAGGGGTGGCGTCGCTGTTGGCCCTCCCGCTGGCGCAGTTCGAACTTTCCGGCGTTGAGCCGCGCCCCGGCGCGGAAATGCTGACGGGACGCTACGCCTGCTATCACGTCTATGCCGCGCGCGACGGCCGTTGGCTCGCGGTAGGCGCGCTGGAATCGAAGTTCTGGGCCGAACTGTGCCGCCAGCTAGGCTGCCCGGACCTGATTCCGCTCCAGTTCGACGACGCTTCGCAGCCCCGGCTCAAAGCCCGGCTGGCCGAAATCTTCGCCACGCGAGACGCACAGGACTGGTTTTCACAACTCCGGACTCACGATTGCTGCGTCACGGTGGTTCGCCAGCTGGCGGAGGTAGCCGCCGCCTTCCCGCGCCCCGCCGACCCCCGCCCGGTCCCCGCCTTAGGGGAACATTCAGCTGAATTGCTGGCAAAATACGCCCGCATATAAGAAGGGACCAATCGCATGAATGCCAACTATGCATTGCGCCGTGCCCGGCAGTATTACCCGGACCGGACCGCCATCGCCCACGAAGATATACAGCTAACCTACCGCGAGTTTGGCGAGCGGGTGGAGGGCACGGCGCGCCGGCTAGCCGCTCTGGGAGTCCGAAAAGGGGACCGCATCGCGGTTCTCATGGCCAACTCCCCGGCCTATCTCAACTTGTATTTCTCCCTGCCGTTGCTGGGGGCGCTGATCGTTCCTCTCAACACCCGCTGGCACGCCAATGAAGTGGCATTTACTCTGAACGATTCGGGTGCCACGTGGCTGATCGTGGACGGCCGGTTTGCGGAATCGGCCGCCCAGTATCTTTCTCAAGTGCCTTGCTTACAAGGGATTCTCTACTATGGGGTAGGCAGTTGCCCCGCGGGCATGACCGATTTTCGGGGGCTGCCGGAGCAACCCGGCGTGACCTTCAACGAACCCCACGAAGACGACCTCGTCGGCCTGTTCTACACCAGCGGAACCACCGGCGGCCCCAAGGGTGCCATGCTGTCGCACCGCAATCTCTATTCCAACGCCATCCACGCCTTGCTGCCGCCCTCCTTCATCGATCCCGAGTCCCGCTTTCTGCATGTCGCTCCCATGTTCCATCTCGCGGACGCGGGGGTAATTATCGGACTCACCATCTCAGGCTCCTGCCACAGTTTCTTGCCATCCTTCGACCCCGAGGGGGCATTGCGCGCCATTGATCGCTATCAGGCCTCCATCGTTGTCCTGGTCCCCACCATGATCAATTTGGTGATCAACCATCCCTCGTTCGGGAAGTTCGACCTCTCCAGCCTGCGCCGCGTCTGCTACGGCGCTTCCCCCATGCCACTCTCGCTCTTGAAAGAAGCCATGGGGAAACTGCACTGCGACTTCAGCCAAGGTTACGGTATGACGGAAACCAGCCCCCTGCTAACGGTTCTGTTGCCGGAGGAGCATCGACTGGACGAGGGTTATTCCCCTGTGCACTCGGCGGGGCGCGCGGTGCTGGGCGTGGAACTCCGCGTGGTGGATTACATGGATCGCGACGTGACGGTGGGCGAGGTGGGTGAGATCGTCGCGCGGGGCGCCAACGTCATGCGGGGATATTGGAACC
>JBBQUE010000484.1:0-3783 GCA_038212805.1 Bryobacterales bacterium
CGGGCGGCGGCGTCTGGTCCACGCCCGCCATCGATACGGCCACCAACACCGTCTACGTGACCACGGGAACGGGCGATCAGGACCCCGCCACCAACAACTGGGGCTCAACCCTGATCGCACTCGATGGCACGTCACTGAACCCTAAAGCAGTCTTCAAGCTGCCTACGTACCAGCCGGATGTCGACATCGAATGGGGCTCCTCGCCCACGCTGTTCCAACTGGCCGACGGCACAAAATACGTGGCTGCCACCGGCAAGGACGGCGTGCTTTACGTGCTCAACCGCGATGATCTAACCTTGGCCTGGAGCTTTCAACTGGCGGTCGGCTGTGTGGATCCGGAACAAGGCTGCGGTTCGCTTTCCACTCCCGCCTTCGATGGAAACCTGCTTTACGTGGGGGCCGGCGCCCCCAATCCAGACAGCTTCGACAACGGCTCTGTTTACGCTATCAACCCGGCCACCCAGCAGGTAGTCTGGTGGCGATCCCTGCCCGGAACCGTCATCGCTCCGGTGACGCTTGCCAACGGTGTGCTGTACGCCGGAACGCTTGCAGGCGCGATCGCGTTTGATGCCCAAACCGGAGAACTCCTGTGGGACGACGGCGGCTACGGCGCGATCTTCAGCCAACCGGTAGTGGTGGATGGCACCCTGTACCTGACGTACGTCAAGGGCGACATAATCGCCTGGAGGCTGCCAAGCCCCACCCCAGCAAGCCCCACCCCAGCAACACTGGCCACGCCACGGCGCTGATGAAATAGGCCATCCATCGCAGCTTCATTGCTGCATTGCTTTCATCAGGCTATCCAGTGTATTTTCCATGGATTCCCGCGGAAAGCGCTCCACGAATTTACGGATAAAAGGCAGCCCGAACGGCACATCGCGCGATAGCGAAATGGCCTCGCATTCCACGTAGACTCCGCCGTCCGCCTGCTCATAACGCCAATAGGAATTCAACCGCCACAGGAACCCGCTGTCGTGCCCCACAGGGTATTCGTCGTCATAGGAAACCTTGGGATGCCTCACTTCCGCGATCCGCGTGGAGCGCGATTCCACCACCAGGTGTTTGGCATCCGCCGAGGAAAACCGGTTCTCGTAGGTGGTGTTCAGAACCACCGTGATGATCTGCTTCTTGTACAACCGCAGGAAAACCTCAAAGCGATCGCCTTCATGCTTGATGACCTTCGACTCAATCACCTCCGGCGCGAACCAGACCTTGTACCGGGGGTACGACTGCAATACCGCGCGGACTTGAGGAATGGTAATATTCGGGAGGAAGGTAGAGCCAAGCAAGTCCTGAACCAGTCCGCCAGGCACCCTGATTTCTTTCCCGGCTTCGAGCGCCGTTTGGACCAGGATCGTTTTTTGGCGGCTTCGGGTTTGCGGACGCTGGCCGATGACAGTTTCCGCGGCCCGCAGATAGCGTTCAAAAGCTTGCTCCGCCGGGGGTGTCAAATCGGCAAATCCCGCCGCGACGGGGGCGCCCAGCAGGAAAGCCGAACTCACTAGGACGGCTTGAACAATCCAGATCCGCGGGTGAAGCCTTCCGCGTTGTTTGCACGTGTTTGGGCGAATCACATGGCCCCGTACGCGCGAACGGGCGAACTGCGCCTTCCAGACATTCTTTACTTTCAAATATATAAGATGATACGCTGGAATCCTAATAATGCGTACTGTTGATCTAATCCACCGCAAACGAGATGGCGAAGAATTATCAACGGAAGAGATGAAAGCGCTGGTTGATGGGTACGTCCGCAACGAGATTCCCGACTACCAGTTTTCCGCTTTTCTGATGGCGGTTTTTTATTCCGGCATGACCGACCGGGAAGTCAGCGCGTTCACCGACGTGATGGTCGGATCCGGCCAAACTCTCGATCTCAGCGATATTCCCGGCATGAAAGTGGACAAGCACTCCACCGGTGGAGTGGGCGACAAAACCAGCCTGATCGTAGCTCCCCTGGCTGCGGCGGCGGGCGTTGTAGTACCCATGATTTCCGGCCGCGGGCTGGGCCATACCGGTGGAACGCTGGACAAACTGGAATCCATTCCCGGGTTCCGGACCGATCTGACGGTAGAACAGTTCCGCAACATGCTGGCCAAGCACAAGCTGGCGTTCATCGGACAAACCTCTGAAATCGCGCCGGCCGATGGCAAAATGTATTCTCTGCGCGATGCCACCGCCACTGTGGAATCCATCCCGCTGATTGCTTCCTCCATCATGTCGAAGAAGCTCGCGGTGGGCCTGGACGCATTGGTGCTGGACGTGAAAGTGGGCTCGGGCGCATTCATGAAGAAGCAGGTGGATGCCCGCCGCCTGGCGCAAATGATGGTGGGGATCGGCCGCCGCCTGGACAAGCGCGTGCAGGCCTTGATCACCGACATGAACCAGCCGCTGGGTTATGCCATTGGCAATGCGCTTGAGATCATGGAAGTGTCGCAGACGCTGCAGAACGCCGGCCCCACGGATCTTACACGCCTCTCGCTGGAACTGGCTGCGCGCATGATCTTCCTGGGCAAGATTGTGCCTACGCTCGAAGAAGCCCGCGAACTGGCGCAGCGCAAGTTGCTGGATGGTTCCGGCTACCGCAAGTTCAAGGAAGTAATTCAAGCGCAGGGCGGCAACCCCAACGTGCTGGACCGCTTTGAGCTGCTGCCGAATGCCACCGGGGTGCGCGAGATCGCTTCGCCGCGCGCCGGTTATATCTCCGGCATTGATGCCGAACTGATCGGACTGGCTTCGTGCATGATTGGCGCGGGACGGGACACGAAGGAAGATTTGATCGATCCCGCTGTCGGCGTCATTCTCGAAGTGAAGACCGGCAATAAGGTGGATTCGGGTGGAGTGCTGTGCCGCCTCTACTACACCAAGGAAGACCGCGTGGAAGACGCCGCCCAGATGATTGAGGATGCGTTCCGAATTTCAACTAACGCTCCGGATGAACGCGAACTGATTCTGGAAGTAGTCAGCTAACCTCTACAATAGAACGACATGATTGAAAGCATCTCGTCCGGCGCGTCGGCCAAGGCTGCCCGCGTTGTTCTGTTTGACTTCGACGGGACTCTATCCCTGATTCGCTCCGGCTGGATGGAAGTCATGGTTCCCATGATGGTGGAGATTCTGGCGGAGCTCAAGAGCGGCGAAACCGAGGAACAGCTTCGCGAAGTGGTGGAAGAGTTCGTCTGGCGCCTGACCGGCAAGGAAACCATTTACCAGATGATGGCCCTGGCGGATGCCATCACGGCCCGTGGCGGCAAGCCGCTGGAACCTCTCGTCTATAAGCGGACGTACCTGGATCGCTTGTGGGTTCGCATAGAAGGCCGCGTGGAAGAGCTGAAGCAGGGGCATGCGTCACCCGACAAATACCTGGTACCTGGGTCGCGCGAGCTGCTGGAGAACCTGACGGCCCGCGGACTGGAGCTGTATCTGGCCAGCGGGACAGACGAAGCGTACGTGAAGGAAGAGGCCCGGCTCCTGGACATCACCCGCTACTTCGGCGATCGGGTTTACGGCGCGCTGGACGATTTGAAGAGCTTCTCCAAGGCCATCCTGATCAAGCGCATCATCGACAGCGCTACCTACCGCGGCGATGAATTCCTGGGTTTCGGGGACGGTTACGTGGAGATCGAGGAAGTCAAAAACGTGGGCGGCGTCACCGTGGGCGTGGCCAGCAAGGAACCGGAATGCCAGTCGGTAGACGACTGGAAACGTAAACGCCTGATCGGCGCGGGCGCGGATTATATTGTCCCGAACTTCGATGGCCACCAGCAATTGCTGGTCACGCTGTTC
>JBBQUE010000485.1:0-3783 GCA_038212805.1 Bryobacterales bacterium
CCACATTGAAATGGAAGCCAAGGGCGAGGGCCAGGGCGGGTATGCGCGCGAGCTGGATACGGAGAATATCCGCCGCCAACGCGAGCAGCTGGCGGCTGTGATTCGCGATCAGGACGTGGTGATTACAACAGCCGCGGTGCCGGGCCGCAAAGCGCCTTTGCTGGTTACGCGGGAGATGGTGCGCGGCATGGCGGCTGGCTCCGTGATCCTGGATCTGGCGGCGGAACGCGGCGGCAACTGCGAGCTTACACGGCCTGGCGAGACCATTGTGGCGGAGGGCGTCAACGTGCTTGGACCCACCAATCTGCCGTCGGGCGTTCCCTATCATGCCAGCCAGATGTATGCGCGCAATCTGGCGGAATTCCTGAAGAACATGGTGAAGAATGGGGAGCTTTGCTTGGATCTAAACGACGAAATCGTGCGCGAAACCCTGGTGGCGCGCGGCGGCCACGTGGTTCACTCCAAAGTCCTGCCGCTCATTCAACCTTTGATTCAACCTTTAACCCAGGCCGGCACGGTGCTGGCATGAGCTCGGAAATCGAAATCAGCCTGTGGATTTTTATCCTCGCCATTCCCCTGGGCCTGGAATTGGTCCAGCGCGTTTCACCGCTGCTGCATACGCCCTTGATGTCGCTCACCAACGCCATCTCAGCCATCTCCGTGGTGGGGGCGATTCTAGTGGGCGGCGCGGGCGATGCGCCTGTGCTCAGCAAGGTGCTGGGATGCGTGGCGGTGACGTTTTCCACCATTAATATTGTGAGCGGGTTCCTGCTCACCGATCGCATGCTGAAGATGTTTCGCAAGAAGGAATCACCGAAATGACCGCGGAATTGTGGCGCTTCGCCTACCTGTTGGCCGCACTGCTGACCATTGTTTCCATCAAGTGGCTGGGCTCGCCCGCTACCGCCCGCAATGGAGTGCGCGCGGGCCAAGTGGGCATGCTGTTCGCCGTGGTGGGTACTTTGTTACGGCACGAAGTGGTGAATCTGGAATGGATTCTGCTGGCGATTGTGATCGGCGCGGCGATTGGCGTTCCGCTCGCTTACCTGCTGCCCATGACGGCGGTGCCCCAACTGACGGCGCTCTCGCACGCGTTCGGTACGCTGGCGGCCGCGCTGGTGGGAACGGCGGAATTCTATCGTACCGGTTCGACGGAGTTTTCGCCTTGGGCATTTAAGAGCGTGGCGCTGGTGCTGGAGACACTGCTGGGTTATCTTACCTGTACCGCCAGCATATTGGCCTTCGGCAAGTTGCAGGAATTGGTGCCCACGCGCCCGATTACGTACAAGGGCCAGAATTTCGTCAACTTGGTTTTGCTGGTTATCGCGATAGGGTTGGGTGTCTGGCTGGTGGCCGCGCCCGCGCCCTTCTGGGTGTTCCCCGCATTTGCGTTCCTGGCGCTGCTGTTCGGCGTACTGCTGATCATCCCGATCGGCGGGGGCGACATGCCCACCGTCATCGCGCTGTTGAACTCCTATGCCGGCCTGGCCGCGGCGGCCATGGGTTTTGCGCTCAACAATCGATTGCTGATTGTGGCGGGCGCGCTGAATGCGGCGTCTGGCTTCATTCTTTCGGTGATCATGTGCAAGGCCATGAACCGGTCGTTCACCAACGTGCTGTTTGGTGCGTTTGGTCAAGTGCAGGCTGGGGCGACGGCGAAGGCTGCCACCCGGCCAGTCCGCAGTGCCACGGCCGAAGACGCCGCCAGCATTCTGATCAGCGCGCGGAAAGTGATCATTGTGCCCGGCTATGGGATGGCCGTGGCGCAGGCCCAGCACAAACTGCGCGAATTGACCGATATGCTGCTAAAGCACGATGTGGACGTGCAGTTTGCCATCCATCCGGTGGCCGGCCGCATGCCCGGGCATATGAATGTGCTGCTAGCCGAGGCCGATATTTCCTATGAACGGCTGAAAGAAATGGACGAAATCAACTCCGACTTCTCTGAGGCGGACGTGGCGCTGGTGATTGGCGCGAACGACGTGGTGAACCCGGCCGCGCGGCATGACAAGAGCAGTCCGATCTATGGGATGCCCATTCTGGACGTGGACAAGGCCCACACCGTGATGGTGATCAAGCGCGGGATGAGTCCAGGGTTCGCGGGTATTGATAATGAACTGTATTACATGCCCAAAACGCTGATGTTATTCGGGGACGCTAAGACGTTCGTGTCGGAAATCGTGAAAGAAATCCCAGCCGCGGTGCACGCCTAGATAGGCCGTAACTAAACTAGCTAGGCCGTGACTAAATCTTCCACGGTCCGCGCATGGGGCGGAGGAGCATGGCGTTCGCGGCATCGTCATTCGCGAAGCGCTCCGTCTTCGGATCCCAAGTCAGATCGCGGCCCAGGCGCAGGCTGATGTTGCCCAAATGCGCGATGGTGATGGACCGGTGGGCTTCTTCAATGGGCGCGACGGGCTGCTGGCGGGATTTCACGCAGTCGATAAAATTGCGCATGTGATTGGCGCTGCGGTAAAGCTGAATCTCGTTCTCAGCGGGCTGGTACTTGAGCAGGGAAGGAACCGAAGCTTCCCACGCGCCGCGGTTCACCCACACCCAGCCGTCGCTGCCTTCGAACCTCACACCCCCGCGCTCCTTACTGCTCACAATCAGCGTGACGCCGTTTTCATAGACCGCCTCGTAGTAAAACTCAGTGGCCGTGTTCCAGATCTTGTGTTTGGCCCACTCGGCCTTGCCATTCTTGATGGCGACGGGTCCGGTGAGCGTGGTGCCCATGCCCCACTGGGCGATGTCGGGGTGGTGGCCGCCCCAGTCGGTAATCTGGCCGCCGGAATAATCCAGATTCCAGCGGAAGTTGACGTGGCAGCGCGCCGGGCTGTAGGGCGCTTCGGGCGCGGGGCCCAGCCAGCGCTGGTAGTTGAAGCCCTCGGGAACCGGTTCCGGGTCGGCGCGGTCCATGGTGCGGCCGAAGTCGGGCGTGCCGCCGGGGAGCCCACAGCGCACGGTCTGCAATTTACCAATGCGGCCATTGCGCACAATCTCGCAAGCCGTGCGGAAGCGCGCATCGGAGCGTTGCTGGCTGCCACATTGGAAGATCCGGTTGTTGGCTTTCACGGCGTCCGCCATGGCCCGGCCTTCACCAATGGTCAGCGCCAGGGGCTTCTCGCCGTAGATATCTTTGCCCGCGCGTGCGGCTTCGATGACCGGGATGGAGTGCCAGTGATCCGGCAGGGCGATCAGCAGGGCGTCGATATCCTTGCGTGCGATCACTTCGCGGAAGTCCTCATACATCGCGCAGCCTTTGTACACCCCGGAACGCTTCTCGCGGGCGTAGTTCCATTCCACGTAGTCCCGCGCCGGTTCGCGCCCACCGATGGCACCGTTCCAATAGCCAGGACTCTGCTTGTTCACGTCGCAGACGGCTACAATCCGGACGCGTTCGTCCTGAAGGAAGCCGCGCAGGTCGTTGGTGCCCTGGTTACCAGTCCCAATCACGCCAAGCGTAATTTGATCACTGGGCGGAGGGGCTGCGGCGGCCCCGCGTCCCAGTGCGAGCGCGGCAGTGGTGTGTGAGAGAAACCTACGGCGATTCATGCACGCTCATCATAACAAATTGCGCTTGCTAGACAGCAGGGCAGCGGTGCATAATCGCCTTGTTATATAACCTTTTAATGATTCAATGATGACTTCTCAATAAGTGGATGCAACATTCGCGGCACTGGCCGACCCAACCCGGCGGGCCATTTTCGCGAAGCTAGGATGGCGGGCGCATGGGGATGAGCGGGGTCTATCGCGAGATCGTGCCGCCGGAGCGCTCTATCC
>JBBQUE010000486.1:0-3773 GCA_038212805.1 Bryobacterales bacterium
CGGGCCAATGGCGGCGCTGCCACAATGGTACTCGAGCCTCCTGGAAGAGATCCTTCAATTTTTGTCCGTGGGATTGTCCGGGCCGCCGGTAATGATCGCCAGGTCTCCAATTTCGAAGCTCAAGTGCGTCAGGGGCGCTTCCACCCCCCGTAGCGGGGTCCGGTTCGGAAAAAACGGTAAGGGCCTGCCAATCTAGCTCATCCATTACTTTATCACGGGTGATACGGCGTTCAGCCGTATTAATTAACTCGAAATTAACGGTTCCCGCGGTCCGCGGCAAGCGTATGGAACCAGGAACAGAGACGGGATAGCTAAAATTGCGGGCGCAGGCGTTATCGTAACCGGCCGGCGCAATCCGCATCCAGTCGAACGATCGGAAGATATCCAAACCCGGCAACTGGGCTCGGCCGCTTCCCAAGGGAGAAGAAGCCATGGCCAGCACCGTTTCCACGTGCGCAAAATCGATCTGCCGCAGGTCGCCCTTGACCGCTTCGAAAGCCCTTCGGACTCTGCGCCGCGCGATGGCTACCGGGGCCTCCAACAAATCCTGGACCTGGATACAAACCGTTTCCTTTAAAAGCTTTAAGGCCGGAACCACACCATCCCAATACGCTTCCTCGTCCCCCGCGATCTGGGCCAGGTGCGCTAAGGTTTCCTCCAGGCGCGGGTTGAACCCCTCCGCAAGCAACGGCAGAATTTCATGCCTGATACGATTCCGGGCGAAGTCCCGATTCTCATTCGTGGCGTCCTGCCGCCATTCCAACCCGCGCGCCCGGAGCCAGCTTTCCACTTCCGGCCGGCTGACATCTAAAAGCGGACGGATCAAGTGTTCCACGGTGACGGGTAGAATACCCCGCAAACCGGTCAGGCCACTGCCCCGCAGCACGCGATAGAGTACCGTCTCGGCTTGGTCGGACCGGGTATGCCCGGTAGCAATCCGGCTGACAGTTCCCGCGGCGATCAGTCGCGCGAAAAATTCCCGGCGCGCATGCCGGGCGGACTGCTCCAGATTACCCGGCTCCAGCGTGGCCTGGTGCAAATGAAAATTCAAGCCCAAACGCCCGGCCGTATCGGCCACAAACCGCGCATCGTCACGGGACTCCTGGCCGCGCAACCCGTGATCCACATGAATTACCGCCAGGCCCAGATTCCAGCGCGGAGCTAATTCATGCAGCAGGTAAAGCAGGCAGAGTGAATCCGCGCCGCCCGATACCGCCACGCCCAGGCCCAGCCCAGGCGACACCATGCCATACCGCTCGATCCAGCGCAAAACTGTTGCGGCGAAAGATGCTCCGGACGATGCGTCACTTCCCGTAACTAACTCTCCAGATGGCCTTTCCCCCATCCTCAGACACCAGCAGACTGCCATCCGCCATCTGCAGCAGGCCCACCGGGCGGCCCCAGACTTCCTTCGTATCCTGGCCCAACATCCAACCCGTCAGGAAATCCTGCGGCGGGCCGGCCGGCTTCCCCCCTTTGAACGGAACATAGCTGACGGAATAGCCTACGCGCTTCGAACGGCTGGAGGATCCGTGGTTGGCCAGGAAAGCGCCTCCCCGATATGCCGCGGGGAACTGCTTGGCCGTATAGAACAGGAAATCGAGCACCGCTACGTGGCTTTCAAGGATCACGTCGGGAACAATCGCCCGGTCGGCTAAGTCTTTCTGGGTCTGCTCGATGCGGGGATCGGGATGGCTCCCGATATAGGTATAGGGCCACCCGTAGAATCCGCCCGAACGCAGCGACGTGAAGTAGTCGGGAACCAGCCCGTCCCCCAAGCCGTCGCGCTCCTGGACGGAGGTCCAAAGCGTATCGGTGCCCGGGTAAAAGCGCAGTCCCACGGGATTCCGCAGTCCGGATGCATACACCTCCTGACCGCTGCCATCGGGGTTAAACCGGTCCACCGCGGCGCGCATCTCCGGATCGCCTGTAACCACGTTGGCCGAGGATCCGATGCCCAGATACATCTTTTCGCCCTTGCGGTCGAACGTCACCGTGCGCGTTACATGTCCCTTGCCGAAATCCTTCATGGCCACCAGTTCTTCACTCGTGCCGGCGGTCAGCGCCTTCGAGTCATATTTATAGCGCTTCAGCGAAGTGGTCTCCGCAACATAGAGATAGCCTTTCCAAAACGCCAGGCCATAAGGCCGGTCCAGCCCACTTAATAAAGCCTTCTTGGTTCCGTTTTTCAGCGCGAACACGGAACCGTTGGGCATCATGTCGCTGATCAGCACCTCGCCGCCGGAGCCCTGGACCATGAACCGCGGCCGGTCAAATCCCTCGGCGTATTTTTCCACGCTGAACCCGGCCGGCACTTGCAACTGAGCCCCTTCCGGACGCGGAATCACCTTGGCCCCGTTGGCAACCGTGGGTGTGGTGTACGGCGCGGGCAGGGCATCGGTCTTTTGCTGCCAGGCAAAAGCTCCCATCGCGAGCCCGGCCATGGCTGCGGCGGCCAGAATGAATTTTGACATAAGTTCAATCTTATACCGCCCATACTCAGCGCGTCCAAACTAGCGTTGCGGGGCTGCGTTCCCGAGGACCGCTTGCTCACTCGCAATCAAGTTCCGTTCTGAGCTCCGGCCGTGAGGAAGGGTTTTGGCCTCCTGGGCGCGCGAAAAATAGGGTAACCCCAAAACGGTGAAGCACCCCGGTGCAAGCGAATTTGCAATTACATCTCGCGAGTTGTCAACACTTTGCGAAAAATCGCGCATTGATTCCTGGCTCAGGCATGAGAAAACCAGAACGGGGGGACGGCCTTGCGGCGCGCGGCCCCGGAAGAGAGGAACTTCATGAAGATTAACCTGAACCCCGATGAGACCGTCACTATTCTGGATAGCAACGGATCGCAAATCATTGCGCTGAGCTCGTACTCCGCGTTACAGCAGGAGGCCAAGCGCCTCGGCATCAACCTTGATGCGAGTGGATCCCTCGCGGGTCTGGGCCAAGCCGTTCTGAACGCCGGTGGGAATCCGGGCCTGATTGTCACCTGGAGCGGCCAGCAGGTCAGCATGACCTATGCGGGCACGCAGAATTTCGAACGTTTCGATGTCTGGGTGGATGGCGCCTCCGTCGATTTCGCGTTCCTGCGTTCGCACACCACCACGTTACCGTTGCTGCCCGCCGGCACTTATCAGGTGAAAGTCGCGGCTAGCTGGGCGGGTGTGCCCGCGGTTGACCCCGGCGTTCGATTATCTTTCACCTATACCAGCGACGGTTCCGGATATTCACAGACGCATCCATCTCAGGTTCCCACTCGCAGCGCTGCAGCGCTGCAGGATCTCGGAGGTTATATACGATCCGTATTCGCGGTGTATTCGCTGACGGTCCAAACGGATCCGGCGATCCAAACCGCGTACCGCTCCGGAGCCTTTACCCACATTGAAGAAGGCATGTTCGATTTCGTGAACTACCCCGATCAGGCTTCCGCCCAGGCCCAGTTCAACGCCCGCTGGGCGCGCGTCTCCTCGGCCTGTTCCACCTTCGGATTGAAACTTTTGGCCCTGGGAGACGACCTCTGCCGGGGCAGCGGAACCAGCAACCCGGCCATCGCCAACGCCTTAAGCGCCTGGCGGCCCGCCGTGATTACTGCCGCGTGCGCCACCATGCAGGCCAGCGGGTTTCTGACCGGAATCCTGATGGTGGACGAATCCGACTTCTTCGCCACCGCCGCGACGGACGCCCAATTAGATCAACTGATGTCCACCATGCGGGCCAACGCGCCGTCGCTCAAGATTACCTGGCCGGTCCACAGCAGCGGGTCCGTCCGCTTC
>JBBQUE010000487.1:0-3762 GCA_038212805.1 Bryobacterales bacterium
CCGCATACACGGGTTCGTTCCCCGCCGGAACCTGTGGATAGGAATTGTGGCAGAACATGCAATCGTACGTAATCGGACGCCGGAAGCCGTCATGATCCGGACGGTCGTAGCCGGGGTTCATCGCCCAGGATCCGCCTTTCTCCGCATACCAGGCCAAAGGCAACTCCACCAGCGTATTGGCGGCGGTCCGGTGCAGGTAGGCGCGCGAGTGGTTTCCCGACCCCAGCACGTAATCGATCTGCTTCTCCATCACGTTGACGTGCCTGCCGCCGGAATCCACCTGGTAGCGTTGTTGATAATACTTCCCGCCCCGCTGCAGCATGGCGAAATAGCTATCCGACGGCTTGTGGTAATAAACATTCGGGCCGGCCGCCATGTTCTCCGGCGACGGACGATCAAACGACCGCCCCATGCCGGTTCGGCGATAGGTCTCCCACACGTCCCGATGACACCCGGCACAGACTTTCGATCCAGCGCTTTCCGCATTGGCAAACTTCGGCAGGCATACCAACGCCAGTGCCCACATCAGGAGCCCTACCCATCGCCCATGCCGTCGTTCAGCCACGCGGAGCCATGGTAACAAACACGGGTGGACCACGACTGTCTTCCGTCCTTAATGTATGTGTTATCTTGAGCAAAAGCTTTGTTGAGGGTCGATGGTGGGGTTGAGTCCAACTGGTCACATCGCCGTGCCTTGACCGATAGCTGAACCATTCGCTTCGAGGCATCCATGATAAATAGCCCAGGAATCAAGAAAAACAAGATCCATGTCGTCTTGTTAGCCGCTTCGTTTTTACTAACCAGCAACCTATACGCGCAGAGTGGCGCGGGTACCATTCAGGGCACCGTGCGCGATGCAACCGGAGCGGCAATACCTGCCTGCTCGGTCCGCGCCGTCAATCAGGCTACGGGTGTCACGATCGACACAACTTCGAACTCCGGCGGATTTTATGCCGTGCAGGGCTTGTTCGCCGCCAACTACACCGTGACGTTCAGCGCCGCGGGCATGAAGAAATACCAGACCATTATCGACTTGCAGAACGCGCAGGTCGCGGTTCTGGACCCCAAGTTGACGGTGGGCGACGTGGCCGAGCAGGTAACGGTCACTGGCGAGTCCCTTCAGCTCGCCACCTATGACAGCGGCACCGTCAGCACCCAACTGGATTCGAAACGTATTGACCAACTCCCGCAAAATGGCCGCAACGTGCTAGGGCTAGCCCAGAACACCGTTCCTGGCCTTGAGGCGGGTGGAACGCGCGCCAACGGGCTGATGGGCGAAGCCATGGAATATTCCCTGGATGGCGCGCCCATGACGAATCGCAACTTCGGCGGTGAAGCCACCTCGGCGCAAGCCATATTGCCCGACCCCGATTCCGTTCAGGAAGCCAAGTTCGAAACCCTGAACTCCAGCGCCCAGTTCGCCACGCCCGCCACGGTAATCCTGACTACGAAATCCGGCACTAACGCGCTGCACGGTTCGTTCTTTGAAACCGCGCGGAACAACTATCTCGGCATCGCCAAAGCCCGGCAGAATCCGGCCAACTTCGCCGCGCCTCACCTGGTGCGCAACGAATTCGGCGGTTCCGTCGGCGGTCCCATCCTCATTCCTAAGCTGTATAACGGCAAGAACAGGTCGTTCTTCTTCTTCGCGTATGAGCGCTTTTCCCTGCGGCAGAACGCCAACGAACTGGTGGCCGTTCCCACCGTCGCCATGCGAAACGGCGACTTCAGCGGCCTAGTCAACGGCGCGGGTATCCAGCAGGTCCTTTACGACCCCAAGACCACGCAATCGGCCAGCGCCAACTATGCGCGAACTCCGTTCCCGAACAACCAGATCCCGCTCAGCCGCATCAGCCCGCTGGCGAAGACCTTGTACGCCGCCACGCCTCTTCCGCAAACCAGCGACAACCCGCTGGTCAATTCCAACTTCAATGCGGTGAACCCCACCACGCAAACCGTTCCCAACATGTCGATCCGGCTGGATCATGTTTTCGATCAAAACAACCGTGTGTACGTGCGCTTTACCGACATCGATCAGAAGCAGCAGGCTCTCCGCAACTACCCGGCAAATTCCCCGGCCAACATAGAAGGCGGCGGTCTGCCGGCTGGCGCTACGGGCTTTCAGGCCATCCCCATCCAGACCCTCAGCCATGCCTTGGGGTATTCGCACGTCTTCTCGCCCACGTTCTTCTCCGAGACCATCATCAGTCAGCAATGGCAGCGGATGTACGTCCAGGGGAACGAGGCTTCGCTCGCCAATTACGAGCAAAAATTGGGTCTGCCGAACAACTTCGGCCAGATCGGTTTCCCAGCCATAGGCTCAAACCTGCTTATGCCCTACGGCGGTTCGCAATGGTACTACGGCATGAGCCAGATGATTGCGACTCTCGATGAGAATATGAACAAGATCTGGGGCAAACATCAGTTGGCGTTTGGCGGCCGATTCCGCTATGAAAGATTCTCCTACCTTGCGGACCGTTCTCCCGACGGGGTCAGCTTCTCCAATCAGGCGACCGCCATTTATGACCCCACCACCGGAGCCAATTACGGCACAAAACCCAACACCGGCTACCAGGACGCGGATTTCTTCCTGGGAGCCGCCAGCAATTACACCCAGAATAAGAACGCTCCGTTCAACATCGCGAGGCTGAAAGAGTACGACCTCTACCTTCAGGACAACTACCGGTTGAGCAGCCGCCTTACCGTCAACGTCGGGATCCGCTGGGAGATGCATCCCGCTCCCCACGCTCTGGACAACAACTTCATGACCTTCGACTTGAAGAACAACGCCATTGTCCTGCCCAAGCCCATCAGCGAATTTCTTGCCAACGGATTCACCACCCAGGCCATCGTCACCAACCTGACCAACCTGGGCGTGAATTTTGAGACGCCGAAGCAAGGCGGCCTTCCTTCCAGCGGATTCTCCAACAGCATGGCGAATTTCCTGCCGCGCATCGGGTTTGCCTACACGCCTTCGTTCGGCCCGAAAGGCATGGTGATCCGCGGAGCCTACGGCGAGTTCGTCTATCCCACCCCAGTCCGCAGTTCCCTCCGCAACCTTACGTCGAATTATCCGTTCACCGCGGGCTATTCCCAAAACTACACAGCAGCTTCCCAGTCGCCGGACGGGCTACCCAACTTTCTTCTGCGGGCGCCGCAAGCCGTGATTGCCGGGCAGAACAGCACGAACGCGGTGAACACCAATGCCGTGAATTCGCTGCTTCCGGGCATCACTATCGCCCAAACACTGGCATCGAATTATCCCCCCGCCCACGTGCGTGAGGCCAACATGACCATCGAACAGCCGTTCCACGACGGCTCCGTGCTGCGCGCAAGCTACGTCTTCACCCACGGCTCCAATCTCGATCAGAACTACCAATACAACAACGCGCCGTCCACCTACGTTTGGGAGCAGGCCACCGGGACTACGCCGCCCGCCGGAACGTTCGCTTCCGTCGCCACGCGCCCCTATAACAATACGGTGTGGGGTGGAAACGTGGTCTCCCTGAAAACGGGTTGGTCCAATGACAGCGCCCTGCAACTCAATTATCAAAGGCCGTACAAGAAGGGCTTCGGCTACCAGATCTTCTACGTCTATTCGCGCGCCTTCCGCGTGGGCGGAAACACTTTCCGCGATAACACGTTGTACCCAGCCGCGAACTTCGCTCCCGGGGTGCTTCCCGCCGGCCTCGACACCGGCACCATTCTCCAGCCCAGCCGCGCGTTGAACCGCTATGAGAATTACAAAGTGGATACGGCCAT
>JBBQUE010000488.1:0-3755 GCA_038212805.1 Bryobacterales bacterium
CGGACGAAGAACTTCTTGGTAAGCGTAAGATCGAACTGGCTGATACCGGGCCCGCGCAGCGCGTTCCGCCCCAGATTGCCGTAGGTGCCGGGTGCGGGCATGGAGAAGGCGGCGGGGTTGATAAAGAGCCAGCCCCGATTATGGAGATAGGGGTCTACGCCCGCAACCAGGTTTGGCCGGGCCACGTTGCGGCTCTGACCGCCGCCGGGAACGTTGACCATGGGGGTGGTCTGAATGACACCACCGCTCACAAGCGGGGAGGTGGTGATGACGCCCGTGGCGTTGTTGCGGTAGACAATGGCGGCGCGGGCAATTTCCACGTCGATCGGTAGCCCGGTACGGAGGTTGGCGATGCTGCCCAGCTGCCATCCACCGAAAACAGACTGGGCGATGCCATTTGCCCCGGACCCGAAGCTTTTGCCCTTTCCATAAGGAAGGTCATAAAGCAGGTTGAAGTTGAAACTTTGGCGGACGTCGGAAATGTTATCCGCGCGCTCGCTGGTGAAGGAGTAGTTATTGGCCGAACTGCGGGCATCCTTGGAGCCATCGCTATTGCCGATGCTGTGGCCCCAAACGTACTGCATGCCAGCGGAGAATCCTGAGGAGAAGCGCCGGTTGAGCATGACTTGTAAACCGTTGTAATTGTCGCCACCGCCGCTGGTTTTGGTATCGATCTCAGCGAACCGGTTGGTGACGGTGGTGCCGTTGACGACACTGAATTCGCGGACCGCGGTACCCGCGCCAGTGACTGGATTCATGACAACGCCGGTGATGCGGTTGGTGATGCCGCGAACGAACAGGTTACGTCCCTGGCTACCTACGTAGGCAACCGTCAGGACGGAGCCCAGGGGCAACTCTTGCTGAAGGGAAGCGGTGTACTGGAGAATCTGCTCAGGAATCCGGTAATCGGGCAGGTAAGCCCGGGGCTGGAACTGCAGGTTTGGATCGTTGACGCCAGCTGAGAGAATGGACTTGGTATCCGCCGGGAAGGTCAGAAGGGAACCGCTTGTGATGGTGCGGTTAATGCGGTCGTTTTGGGCAGGCTGGGTTTGGCCTTCCGCGAGGCCGGGGCCGTAATAATAACCAGCGCCAACGCGGAGCACCGTGCGGTTCGCAAATTTCTGGGGAGCATAGCTGAAGCCCAGGCGAGGTCCGAAGTTGGTCTTCTTCATGTCGTACAAATCGCCTTGGTACTTGGGGATGAGTGTGCCGGTGGGTACGTCGAACCAGAGAACCTTATCGTTCTGTTCTTTGAGCGGGGTGTAGTACTCGTAGCGCAGGCCGTAGTTCATGGTTAACGCCGGGCTGATTTTCCATTCGTCCTGAATGTAACCGATATAGAAAGTCTGGCGCATATCGAAGTAGCCACCCTTGCCGGTGAAGGGGCTGACGTCGTTGGTGTCGCCGTTGATCTGAATCTGCGAGGGGTTGCCCGCGAGGAAGCCTTGCACGTTGGGGAAGGTATACGTGGTGCCGCCGAGGATGGCGTTCTTGATGCGCTGGGGACGGATTTCCACGCCCGCCTTCATGCTGTGGTTGCCGTGGATGATCGTCAGGCTGTCGATGAACGACAGCGAGTAATTCGTGTACGGCGCTGAGCGTCCGTTAAAAGCGGTAGAAATGCGAAGCAGGCCCGAAGGGAGGGCGTAGCCGGAGGTGCCGTCCAGCGCCGAAACTCCGTTGATGGCTAGCGTGACGCCATCGAGATTGATGCCCGGCACTACCGGGGCGTTGGCGCTGACGCGTGTCTTCGATCCATTGAAGCCAAACTTGGCATCGTTGACCATATGGGCGGATTGCACCCGGCTCCACGAAACAACCAGATTCTGGGGAACGATGGTTTCCCTGGTGCCGGAGCCCGCCGAGTTCAGGGGCAGAGCGCCGTAACCTTGATCGCGGCTGTAGCGAAGGAAAAATCTATCCTTCTCAGAAGCCTGGTAATCGAAGCGGGTGTTACCGGAATATTCGTCGATGGTGCCAGGTTCGCGGACGTTGGCGCGGTCGAAGAAAGGGCTGGAGGTGGACGAACTGCCCAGGGGGAAGGCGGCCAGATAGGGACGGACGGCCGGGGCGACACAGCTGACCGCTGTAGTGGAGGGGATCTGCCCGGGGGCGCAATCAGGCGCGGACCGGACCGCCCGGCTGGGGGTGTTTTCGACGAATGGCACGGCGGTGCGTTGTTTCAGCGTCTCCATTCCGGCAAAGAAGAAAAGTTTGTCCTTGATGATGGGACCGCCGATGGATCCGCCGAATTGGTTGAGGCGCAGGACCGAGGGGCTGGCGCCGTCGAATTCGTTGCGCGCGTCGAGCGCATTGTTGCGGAAATACTCAAACAGGCTGCCGCGAATGCGGTTCCCGCCGCTCTTGGTGACGATGCTGATTTGTCCGCCGCTGCCGGTGCCGAACTCAGCTGGATAGTTGCTGGAATCTACCCGGAATTCCTGGACGTTCTCCAGGCTGGCCTGAAGGCGGAACACGCCATTGATTTCGCCGCCGATATTGCTGGGGTTGTTGGAGATGATCCCACCGGCTTCGATGCCATCGTAACGGAGGGCGTTCTCTTCAAACGAGCGGCCGTTGAACCGGACGTCGTCAAAGGTTCCCGGCCCGAAATTCACCGCGCCCGGCGTCATCAGGTAGAGCTGCGA
Organism: Bryobacterales bacterium; assembly: GCA_038212805.1. Taxonomy (GTDB): domain Bacteria; phylum Acidobacteriota; class Terriglobia; order Bryobacterales; family Bryobacteraceae; genus JANXQZ01. Next base: position 2,649 of record JBBQUE010000488.1, read on the forward strand.
GATCTGGCGGCCGTTGATAGGCAGTTGGGCAACCTCCCGTTCGCTGACGTTGCCTCCGATGGCGGCGCTGGATGTGTCGATGTGGGTAAGTCCGCCGCCTTCCACGTTGATAGAGGAAGTCGCTCCGGCGAGTTGGAGGGAAAAGTCCTGGTGAATTTCCTGGCCTACGCCGAGTACGAGTCCTTTCGCTTCGGCATCGTTGAACCCGTCAAGATGGGCTTTGATGGAATAGGGGGCTGGTTGCAGGGAAGCGACGGTAAAATCGCCGGCTTCGTTTGTGGTGACCTTCCGCTCGTCACCCGTCTTATCGCTGATGATAGATATGGCGACGTTAGGTAAGCGGGCCCCGCTGGGATCTTTTATGGTTCCAGTAAAGCGTCCGGACGCCGACTGAGCGAATCCGGGTACAGCTAGATTGAGAATTAGCCAAGCTAAGAAAAGTTTTCGCATGATACTCCACCGAGTTTAATAAGCGGAGTATTTCAGTCGGATGGCAATAGCGTTTAAGTTCCGCTTCATGCCTGCTTAGCGCTGATTAACTTAAGGGGTGAGGGAGGCCCGTTTCCAACTCGACGTTTTTTGCAAATCCCGGTAGGCCCTTTCGAGCGCGTCCGCTTTTTTCTGCGGCCACAATTTCCCACCGCCGCGGTTGTATTCGTCGGTAAAATCCCGCATAACGTCAAGCAGTCTGTTGAAGCGCCGGCTGAACTCGATCTGCTCTTCCTGGGTGAGCTGCGCTTTCGATGGCACTGGTGCACCGCGGGCGTCCACCATCATCGGCGCGGTCTCCATGGAACGGACGGGGTCCCCAGTCTGGGAATAGGCAGCGGTTGATCCAACCAAGATTGCAAAGAGAAGTTGTTTCATTCCACCTCGTGTTTCTATTATGTTACAGTTTGGTTACATGTCAATGACCATTTGCCTGAGGAAGTCCCGGGAATTCACCTGAATCCGAATCCCAAGCAGATGTTGCCGGAAATAGGGTGCCGTGGGTAAAAGGTTTTTCTCCCTCGATCCCAGATCCTTTTCACCGATTCTTCATGCGCGTCTCACGGGAGTGTTGCGCACGGTGGATACCGTTACGCTGGATTGCTCCCAGCAATCACA
>JBBQUE010000489.1:0-3753 GCA_038212805.1 Bryobacterales bacterium
CGCTTCAGGAATTCGATTGCTTCCAGGTTCTCCCGGCCGCCATGGATGTTGGGCTCCCACTCGCCTGCCTTGCGCCCGTAATCCAGGAAGAGCATGGATTCCACTGCGTCCACCCGGAGAACGTCAATGTGATACTCCTTCAACCAGAACAGCGCGTTCGAAATCAAAAACGCCCGCACTTCGTTCCGGCCGTAGTTGAAAATAAGCGTGCCCCAATCCAGTTGCTCGCCCTTGCGCGGATCGGCATGCTCGTAAAGCGCGGTTCCGTCGAAATAGGCCAAACCGTGGGCATCCTTGGGAAAATGGCCGGGTACCCAATCGACGATCACCCCAATCCCCGCTTCGTGAAACCGGTCGACCAGATACTTGAAATCCGCCGGCGTTCCAAAACGGGACGTGGGGGCGAAGTGGCCGATCACCTGGTATCCCCACGATCCAGCAAAGGGATGCTCGGTAGGGGGGAGCAATTCCACATGGGTGTATCCCATGCGCTTGACATAGGTCACCATCGATTCGGCCAGTTCGCGATAGGGCACAAAGGAGTTGTGCGGCCCCCGCAGCCAGGAACCCAGGTGCGCCTCGTACACATTGAACGGCTCTTTCAGCCAATCCGTCCGCGCCCTCTTTTCCATCCAGGCGGAATCTTCCCAGGCATAGGTATTGAGATCGCACACCACCGATGCCGATTTCGGAGGTACCTCCATCTGGAACCCGTAGGGGTCGGCCTTAAGTTGGAAAGTGCCTAGCCGTCGCGAACGGACGGCGTATTTGTAACACGCTCCAACGCCCAACCCGGGGATGAAGATCTCCCAAATGCCGCCGGTTCTCAGACGCATCGCATGGCGGTGAGGGTCCCATTCGTTCCAGTCGCCCGCCACGCTAACGACTTCCGCATTGGGCGCCCAGACTGCGAAGCGCACACCCGCAACCCCTTCACAGGTAACCAGATGCGCGCCCATGGTCTTGAATCCCTCAAAGAAGGTGCCTTCGCCGTGCAAGTGCAGATCGAAACTGGAGAGCAGGGGAGGGAAGCGGTATGCGTCCTCTATCTCAATCTCGCCGCCACTCCAAAGCTTGAGCTTCAGCCGGTATGCGCCCGGTGGTGCGTCCAGGACGGCCACAAAAAAGCCTGCTGGATACACCTTTTCCATGGCGTGGGATACACCGTCCTTTACCAGGGAGGCGTCCGTGGCCTGAGGGAGATAGGCCCGGACCTCCCACGTTTCGCCCTCGACATGGGGGCCAAGAATACTAAAGGGATCGCCGTGGTAGCCACCTGCGATGGCTTCCACTTCATGCAGGTTCATCGACCGCTATTATGGCAGTTGTCCATGACCAAAGCAGAATTGCATGTTCATCTGGAGGGATCGGTGGAGCCGGCCACGCTTCTGGAGATCGATCCCGCCCTGACGCCCGAACAGATTGCCGCCCACATGCCCAAGGCCAAGACCTTTGAAGCTTTCATCGAAAGCTACGTCTGGGTGAACCGCAAACTGAACACTCCGGAGCACTATGCGCTGGCGGCCCGGCACCTGCTGGAACGCCTTGCAAGGCAACAGGTTACCTATGCGGAGATCACGTTGTCGGCTGGAATCATTCTGTGGAAGAAGCAGGATCTGGCGGCGATTTATGATGCCTTGTGGGAGGAAACCACGCGATCCAGCATCCAGGCGTTTTGGATTCTCGATGCGGTCCGGCAGTTTGGCGCGGATGCTGCAAGGCCAGTGATGGAGTTTGCCGCCCGCCGGCTGGACCGAGGGGTGGTGGCCTTTGGGATCGGCGGTTTCGAGGATCGCGGCCCGGCGGAATGGTTCGCGGGAGTTTTTGAGGCGGCTCGCGCGGCAGGTCTACGTCTGGTTGCGCACGCTGGCGAAACGGTGGGTCCGGAGTCCATTTGGGCCGCCCTGGCGATCGGGGCGGAGCGCATTGGGCACGGCATCACCGCAGTCAGGGACGCGCGTTTGATGGCCCACCTTCGGGACCGGAATATCCCCCTTGAGGTGAGCATCTCGAGCAATGTGTGTACCGGCGTAGTGAAGGATTTGGCGGATCATCCGGTCGGCGAGTTGTATCGAGCCGGTGTGCCTATTATCCTAAATACCGACGACCCGGCGCTATTTTTCACCACGCTCGACCGGGAGTACGAATTAGCGCAAAAGCATTTCGGGCTGCCCAGCGCGGAGATGGCGTCCAATAGCTTCCGTTACGCGTTCCGTTATCCTAGCGGGGCATCAGATGGAATACCAACTGGCCAAAGCACAGCGCTGTAATCGCGATGCTGACCCCGGATCCGATGCGGATGAGCGGCTCTTTCCACATCATCCGGGCCCGGGGAGTGGTTAGAATCGCACCCATCAGCGCGCCTCCCGCCAACCCGCCGAAATGTGCCATATAGTCCGTGCCGGGAAAAAAGCTCATCACCAGGGCGAAGATCACCCACTGCCCGTAATGGGCTCGTACCGCCAGTGCCAGGTTCGATTTGTCCAAAAATCCAAAGGCCAGCATCGCGCCGATCAATCCGAAAATCCCGGCGGACGATCCCAGGGAAGTGTGCCCGAAGAGTGAACTGGCCAGAAAACCGGTGATGGTGGAAACGAAATAGAACACAATCAACCGGCTGGTTCCGTAAATCTGCTCCACTTCGGTCCCCAGGCTGAACAACACCCATGAGTTCATCAGAATATGAAAGGTGTTGGCATGGAGAAATCCAGCCGTCACCAGCCGGTAATACTGCCCGTACATGGGCCACGGCAGGCTGTCCCCGGCGGACTTAATCATGTCGCTGCCCGACAGCAGGTCTACCAGAAATAAGGCAAAGTTAATCCCCAGGATCATGACCGTGGTGAGACGCGCCGCGGGGATCAGGCCTCCCAACGCCGTGCCGCTCATTTGAAGATCTCTAGGGCGGGTGCCCAATTGCATGTCACAGTAAGGACAGACGCGGTCGTCCGTGGTGACAAAGGCCCTGCAATTCGGGCACATCCTGCGTTTTTCCACTGATCCCATTGTACAATCCCCTTCTATGCCTACCGTTCAGAGTTATACCCTGACCGCCGCCCAAACCCTGCAGTCGGTGGAGTATGCGCACGCCCGCCACGTACTGCATTTCGGTAGCTTCCTGATCTCTGCCTTGGTCTTGCTCGCCCTGCTGCGGCTAAGGGTGGTTCCCCGCTTGCTCCGTCTCGGTGTACGGCCGGTCGCGATCGTGGCGCTCCTGCTGTTGATCAGTGATTTCTTTGAATTGCCGGCATTGATCTACGCTCACACTTTGTCGATGAAATATCAAATCTCTATCCAGGGGTGGCCCGCCTGGTTTTGGGATTGGACGAAGGGCGAAGTGGTCTCCGTCTTCATCGCATTGGTCACCATCTTGCCGTTGTATTGGCTGCTTTGCAAGAGCCCCGGCCACTGGTGGTGGTATGCCTGGCTAATCTCTATCCCCCTGATGCTGTTCTCGGCATACGCCGATCCGCTCATCCTGGAACCGTTGTTCAACGATTTCCATCCGCTGGCCGAAAAGCATCCGGAACTGATCGATCCAATTGAAAAAATGCTGGCGCGCTCAGGCGTAATCATTCCACGCGAACAGCTCTTCGAAATGCAAGCCAGCAGCAAAACCAACGCTCTCAATGCGTATGTCAGTGGATTCGGTCCCTCGCGCCGGGTGGTTTTGTACGACACAATCATCCGCAAGGAGCCCGGGCCGATATTGCTCACCACCATAGGTCACGAACTCGGCCATTATGTGCTCAA
>JBBQUE010000490.1:0-3749 GCA_038212805.1 Bryobacterales bacterium
GCCATTTGGAACGGCAGGCTGTTGACAATTTGGGTGACCAGGCTGGAAAAACGATAGTCCTGGGCGGCGATGCCCGTGGCGATCTGTTTCACCGTCCGGCGGTCGTAACGCTCCAGGCCGCGGCCCAGGGCGTAAGTAAGCAGTTTATTGGTGATGCATTCGGCGAACACAGCGTGATCCTTGGCCAGCAGCGTCTCCAGATCGGCCGGTCCGTGGAACGACTGTCCATCGGGCAGGGTGCCTGAGGCATCAATCGGGAACTTGCCGTCTTCCGTTCGCCACTCCCCGATGGCATTGAAATTTTCAAAGCCAAACCCCACCGGGTCCATCTTCGAATGGCACGAGGCGCACACCGGTTTGGTACGGTGTTCGTCCATCTGCTGGCGCATGGAACCGGTTGCGCCAATCTTCGATTCATCGAGCGTGGGGACATCAGGCGGCGGAGGCGGGATGGGTTCGTTCAGGAAATTTTCCAGGATCCATTTGCCGCGCAGAACCGGCGAAGTCCTGGTGGCATAAGAAGATACGGTCAGCACGCTGGCTTGGGTAAGGACGCCACCACGGGGGGTGCCGGTCAGGTCCACCTTGCGAAATTGGGGTCCGCGCACGCCCGGGATTTGATAAATCGAAGCCAATTTCTCATTCAGGAAGGTGTACTTGGCGTCGATCAGGTCCAGGATGCTGAGGTCGTTCCGGATCATGTTTTCAAAGAACAGTTCGGTTTCCTGGCGCATCGACATGCGGAGGTAGTCGTCGAACTCCGGGAACTTTTCGCGGTCCGGGGCAACGGATTCCAGCCGCCGCAGTTCCAGCCACTGGCCCGCGAAGTTCTCCACCAGAGCGTGCGCCCGGGGATCCTTCAGCATGCGGTGAACTTGGGCGCTCAGGATCCCGGGTTTCCGCAGGTTCCCACGTTCGGCCAGCCCCAGCAGTTCGTCGTCCGGCATGCTGGACCACAGGAAGTACGACAGCCGGGACGCCAGCGCAAACTGGCTAACTGGTTGCACCTCAGCTACTTGCGCCTTAGTGGCTTCGTTTTTTTCGATCCGGAACAAGAAATCCGGCGACACCAGAATGGCTTGCAGTCCAGTCCCGATGGCTTCGTTAAAGCTGGCTCCCGTCCGGCGCTGGGCCGCCACCAGGTTTTCATACGGTTGCACGTCTTCGGGTTTCACCGTCCGGCGGAAAGCGCGGCGGGCGAACTGCGCCAGAATCTTGCGCTCGCACCCGGGCTGATGCTGCCCGTTCACATGGCCGCACGCAAAAATGCGCGCCTGGCTCTCGCGGGATGGGGCCACTTTCTGATCGAACGGACCCAAGGCCTCCACGTAATGCACCCAGACTCGATTGGCCGGGACTTGGAACTGCTCAAAGCGCCGCTTGGCTTCTTTTTGCAGCACCGCAATCTTTTCGGGCGTGGCGTCTGGCGGAATCTTCACGAACTTCATGGGATCGCGCGGCGGAGGAACCGGCCGCTGCGTGGGGTTGGGTACACCGTAGCTGGGGGGCAGGCCTTCATAGATCCGAAGAATGGATGCCGCCATCCAGTGTTCGCCCGCGGGCAGGTGCACACGGAACTCCGCCTGTGCGCCAAACAGATCGATGGACTGGCCCTCGCTGGGCTGATCGATGTTCAGCGTTCCGATCTGTTTTCCATCCAGCCAGATGCCGATGTGAACCGGCTCACTTCCATTGGGACGGCGGCCTTCGAGAGCGGCCCGGACAGTGTATTCGCCCTCGGCGGGAAACTTCGTCATGGCGTGCAAGGCGTTGGGCATGGAAAGGCCCGTGACATCATAATCGGTCTTGGCCTTCGGGATCAGTTCAAATTCGCGGCCGGGCGGCTGAGAGCGGAGCACGGTGGGCTTCAGCTTCTCCGGCCCGGATATGGCCGTGCGAACCACCACCTCGGCGGCCTTTAGGTACTTCTCCAGCAGCACGGGCGACAGGGAGAGCACGTCGCCGATGTTGTCGAAGCCATAGCCGGAATCGTCTTGCGGGAAATCGTCCGCGGGCCGGAAATCGATGCCCAACAAATCGTGCACGGTGTTGTTATATTCGGCGCGATTCAGGCGGCGGGCCGTGATGTGGCCAGGATCGGGTTTGGCCGCCATCTCGATCCGGGTGAGCTGATCCTTGATCCAGGCCACGGTGCTTTGGATGTCGGTCTGGGCAGGGCGGGGCATCCCCTTGGGCGGCATGGTCCCATCGCGCAGCTTGGTCGAGATCTTCTCCCAGGCTTCGGGATTTTGGGCCAGCGAATCCGGGGTGTTGAAGGCCGCGATACTGAGATCGCCCGACTTCGCTTTGTCGTTGTGGCAAGGCACGCAGGTCTTGGCCAGGAAAGGTTGAACCGCGGTTTTGAAGGGATCGATGGGCGCGGCGGCCAGTGCTGGCGCAAAAACCAAAAGCGCAGCAGCCCGGATGGAAAGCATTGATACACAAGGATACCAGCCGGGCTCAAAATTGTGCGACCATGGCCGAATGAAACGAACGCTGCCCATATTGGGGCTTTGCTTCTGTCTTTCCGCGGCGGCCGCCACCACATGGACACCCGAATTTTCGATGCAGGTCCAGACGGTGGGTGCGGTGGTTCCCTCGCCGGACGGCCAGTGGATCGCGTACACCCAGACCAAGGCGGTGGCGGAGGCGGAACGCAGTGAGCAGGTCTCGCAGATTTATCTGGCACGCGCGGACGGCACACGGCGGTTGCAGCTAACGCGGGCGAAGGGTTCATCCATGGCTCCGGCATTTTCGCTGGATGGGCGCTGGGTCTACTTTTTGTCGGACCGGTCAGGCAAGATGAACGTGTACCGGATTGCGGCGGAGGGTGGCGAGGCGGAGATGCTCAGCGACGTGAAGGGTTCGCTGGGGGCGTATAAAGTTTCCGCGGACGGAAAGTCGGTGGCTTACACGGCGTTCGAGCCGCCCGCCGATCTGGAGAAGGCCAAGAAGGAAAAGCGGGATTTCCGCGTGCTGGATGCGAATCCCGAGAACGCGGAACTCTATGTGATTCCCGCCGAAGCCCCGGCCCTGGCGAAGCGCGAACCGAAGAAGCTGTTCGAAGCCAAGTACCATGTGGCCGATTTTGACTGGTCGCCCGACAGCAAGACCATTGCGTTTGAGCATTGGCCCTCCCCGTTGGCCGACAACTGGACCAAAGCCGACATTGCGGAAGTGGATGTGGCGTCGGGCCGGGTGACGGACATCGCGAAGACACGGGCCGCGGAGAGTTCACCGCGCTACTCTCCCGACGGGCGCTTTCTGGCGTTCGATAAAAGCAGTGATCCGCCGCGCTGGCCGGGTGAATCGCGCGTGGCGCTGATGACGTTGACCAATCGCGAAATACGGCTGCTGCCCGCTACGTTTGACGCCAAACCGGCTATTGTCGGGTGGACTCAGGATTCGAAAAGCCTGCTGTTTCATGAGGCCAAGGGAACGCGGTCGGCGCTGTATTCCATGCCGGTGGATGGCCCGCCGACGGTGCTGTATCTGCCGGAGCATGGAGTGGTCGGCATGGGCGCGACTATGAACCTGACCGGAACCCACGTGGGCTTCAGCCATGAAAGCGTAAGCGAAGCGCCGGAGGCCTATTTCCTGGCATTGAAAGGCGCGGGGACGCCGGTGCGCGTAAGCCGGGCGAACGAAGATCTGCCGATGCCCACGTTGGGCGAGACCAAGGTGATCCGCTGGAAGAGCAAGGACGGGATGGACGTGGAGGGGCTGCTCACCTATCCGGTTGGCTATCA
>JBBQUE010000491.1:0-3749 GCA_038212805.1 Bryobacterales bacterium
CCCGCAATCGCGGCGGAAGCTGCGAACGCGCCCGCGCCGCTGGCGGACCCCATCACTATTGACGATTTCGTGAAGGTGGATCTACGCGTGGGCGTGGTGAAATCGGCTGCCCCCGTAAAGGGCGCGGACAAACTGCTGCACCTGTTCGTCGATATCGGGGAAGCGGAACCGCGCAGTATTGTGGCCGGCATTGCGCTGGCCTATCCGCCGGAAACTTTGGTCGGCCGCAAGGTGGTGATCGTGGCCAATCTCGCGCCGCGCAAACTGCGTGGGATTGAATCGAAGGGCATGATTGTGGCGGCGTCGCTTGAAGGCGGGAAGCCGGTGTTGGCGGCTTTCCTTGAAGACGTGCCGGTGGGCGCGCGGCTCAAGTAAGGATGCTGATCGATTCGCATTGCCATCTGGACAGCGCCGAGTTCGATGCGGACCGCGAGGCCGTAATCGAGCGGGCCTTGGAAGCAGGCGTGGGTCAGATGGTCGCCATCGGAACCGGGGGCGGCCCGCCGGATTTGGAAGCCGGCATCCGCCTTACTGAGCAGTACTCCTGCTTCCTCGCCACGGTCGGTGTACACCCGCACGACGCCGCCAAAGCTACGCCGGAAACTTACAAACACCTGGACGCGCTGCTTCGGCATCCAAAAGTTATGGCGATGGGAGAGATCGGATTAGACTATCATTACGAGTTCTCGCCGCGCGACACTCAGAAAGCCGTGTTTCGCGAACAGCTTGCGATCGCGGGAAGCGCGCGCAAACCGATCGTGATTCACACCCGCGAAGCCTGGGACGATACGTTCGCATTGCTGGAAGAACACTGGAAACCGTATGGCCTGCCGGGGATCATGCATTGCTTCTCCGGAGGGCCGGACGAAGCCGCGCAGTCCCTGGCACTGGGCTTTTATCTGAGTTTTGGCGGGGTGGTGACGTATCCCAAGGCCGTTGCCGTGCAAGAAGCGGCCCGGATCGCCCCCGCTGATCGAATCTTGCTTGAAACCGATGCACCATATCTTGCTCCCGTTCCGAAACGGGGCAAGCGCAATGAGCCCTCCTTAATGGTCCACACCGCAGCCAAACTCGCCGCGTTGCGCGGCGCATCCGTAGCCGGGATCACACAATCGACGACGGCGAATTTCTTGCGGGTGATCGGGCAATGCTAAACTGAGGAGCCCCATGGAGATTGGAAAGCTCGGGAAGTCTCTGAGCGCAAAAGAGATACTAGAACTGCTTCAGCAGGATCTGGAACGGGTCGAGCACGAAATCGGCCTCGAATCCATCGCCAGCGTTGAAGCCGTTACCACCATCGGGCGCTACCTGCAGGCGGGCGGCGGAAAGCGGCTTCGGCCAATTCTCGTTTTGCTCTCCGCGCGGTTGACGGCATCGCTAACGGATGGCGGGGTTGGGGACAGCGCGATCCGCATGGCGGCCGTGGTGGAGATGATCCACACCGCAACACTGGTGCATGACGATGTCATCGATACGGCGAAGATCCGGCGCGGACGCCCGTCGCCGAACGCTATTTGGGGTAATCATATCTGCGTACTGGCCGGCGATTGGCTATACATGCAGGCTTTCCAGGCCGCCCTGCGTGAGCGCAATTTTCACGTTCTCGACCTGTTGATCAGCCTCACCCAGATGATGGTGGAGGGCGAACTCCTGCAGTTGGAGCGCATCGGTAAGATCGGCGTTACGGAAGCGGATTATATGGAACTGGTGGACCGCAAGACCGCCAGCCTTTTCTCCGCCTGCGCCCGGTTGGGTAGCCTGATGGGTGGCGCGGACGAAGCGCTGGAAACCAAACTGGGCGAGTTTGCCTGGAACCTGGGCATTGCCTTTCAGCTAGTGGACGACGTGTTGGATTTCACCGCCCGCGAACAAATTTTGGGCAAGCCTGTCGGCAGCGACCTGCGCGAAGGCAAGGTCACCCTGCCCCTGATTTACGCGTTAGAGCAGGCAGACCCGGACGACCGCGCCATGATCGAGACCATTCTGGCCGATGGCAATTATGAGCGTGAGCCGTTTGATAAAGTTCTGGCCTTCATCGAGCGCCACCACGGGTTTGAGCGGGCGCGCGAGCGGGCGGAATCCTTTACGGAACGCGCCCGATTGCTCATCGGCGATTTCCCCGACTCTCCGTTCCAGCGCGCGCTGCTCGGCGTCACTGGTATGATCACCGACCGGGATCACTAATATGCCCACCTTTCTGCCGCAGCCGACTACCATTCCAGTACCTGGGAATAAGAAGATTGAAGAATTCGTGGGCCATGTGAATACCCGCACATCTGAGGTGAGCATCGCCCACATGCATAGCCCGTCGGGATGGAGCGAGCCGGGCCAGACTCCTACCTTCGATGAGTACACCCTGGTTTTAAAAGGGTGGATGCGCGTGGAGCACACCGGCGGAGTCATGGAAGTACTCCCAGGGCAAGCCGTGGTGGCTCACAAGGGGGAATGGGTGCGGTACAGTACCCCGGGACCTGACGGAGCAGAGTACATTGCGGTCTGTACGCCGGCGTTTACGCCTGAGGGCGCTCACCGGGACGAGTAATTTCGATCTCGCGTCCATCATCCGAGGTTGGCGTTAAACGGATCTCTATCCGGTCGGCAGGCATCAGCTGGGGAAAGCGTTCTCCCCATTCGATCAGAACTACGGCGTCGCGATCAAAGATTTCGTCCAGCCCTAACCCCTCCACCTGCTTCGGTTCATCCAGCCGGTACAGGTCGATGTGATAGGCCTTGGGTCCTGCGCCATACTCGTGGATTAGGGTGTAGGTCGGGCTGGTGACTTCATCCGGATCAGCCACCCCCAAGCCTTGCAGAATCCCCTTGGCCAGCGTTGTCTTCCCGGCTCCCAGATTCCCGATCAAGAGGACCACCCCGCGCACGGGCAGCATGGTGGCCAGCAGCGCTCCAAGCGAAACGGTTTGGTCTTCGGAATCAGTCTGGAACTTGAGCGATTCCACGCATGGCCTCGGGGAGGAAGCGGAAAAGATCGGTTGCGATCAGCGGCTTTTCTCCCAGTTCACGGGCACCCAATTCACCGGCTTTTCCATGGAGATACACGCCCGCCAACACGGCTGATTCCAGGTCGTCCGGGAACTGAGCGATCAGCCCCGCCAGTATTCCAGTCAGAACGTCCCCGGTTCCTCCGGTGGCCATCGCGGGGGACCCTGTCGGGTTGATCCACACGCGCCCGTCCGGGAACGCGATTACGGTGTGGTTTCCCTTTAGGATCAGGTGCATACCGTGCTCTTGGGCAAACGCGCGCGCCACCCCAATCCGGTCGGCTTGCACTTGTTCCACGGTCAGCCCCGTGAGCCTGGCCATCTCGCCGGGATGGGGAGTGAGCACGCGCGGACCCTTCGGGTATACCCTGGTCCCCGCGATCGCATTCAACCCATCCGCATCCAACACCACCGGCATGGATAACTCATCGACCAAACGACGCACCAGTTGTACTGTTTCCACGCTCGTCCCCAGACCCGGACCGATAGCCACCACGTTTTTCCGCACCAGCACGCTGTCCGGCAAACCAGCCACGTGGCCGGATTTGGTCTCCGGCAGCGGTTCCGTCATCATCTCCGGCGCGTAGGCCGCGATCGCCGAAATGGCAGATTCCGCGGATGCCACAGTAACCAGTCCCGCCCCGGCTCGCAACGCCCCGATGCCCGCCATGGCCGCCGCTCCCGATTTGCCTCGCCCTCCGGCCACGATCAGCGCGTGTCCATAGAGGCCCTTGTTTGAATTGGATATTC
>JBBQUE010000492.1:0-3745 GCA_038212805.1 Bryobacterales bacterium
AGTTACAAGCCGAGCGCAAAGCCAACGCCGCCCCCGTGGCTTCGTTATTGCAACGCGCGGTAGGACAGGCGGTTCCGCCTGTCACTTACTCAAATCAACCGGAAACAACTGGTCCCGAGGAGGGGTGTCAGCCGGTGCGCAAGCATGTTTCCTCTATCGGTCTCAACCTTGATCCTGTCTTGCATTTGTCCCGAACTTGAGCCGGATGTTACTTCCCTCACGGGCGGCAGCTCCAAAGACCACATAACCTTTTGATGATTAAACGCCTCCAGGTCGAGAGCGTCAATCTGGTCGAAGCGGAGCGTCACTTCGAAGTGCCCACGGTCACGCGATGCACCAACCCTGTCCAGAATCAAGCTCAGGATTTCCGCGTCGTGAAAACTTGGCCAACGATTTCCGAACGCTGCAATCCTTCAGGCAGAGCGGAAATCCGTTCGCAGGAGGCTCGGCAAGTGCCGTGCAATCAGCGAACTCATTCTGAGCCGGGATACCCTCTGGGACCGCGAGGGAGTGATTTTTCGCCTGGGTTCCATACTTCGGCTGCCGGGGTTGCGCGAATCGAACAGTCCCATCCGTTTTTATCCGCGTCAATCCGCGTCCATCCGCGGCCAATTCGCCTCTTTCTTAGCGTTTCGGCTGGGGAGATCGTGCCGGATCTGGAGGGAAATAATTAACTGGAGGCGCGGAGCGGATTCGAACCGCTGAATAAAGGTTTTGCAGACCTCTGCCTTACCACTTGGCTACCGCGCCTGATAGGACATGCCTTTCGGACTAGGCCTCTTCGCAGGATACCGCGTTGCGCTCTTCGAAATCAATTCCGGAATCACCGGCAGCACCAGGTACGAGATCAGCCGCCGCCCATGCCACACGGTTTGTTTGGCCGAAACCAGCGAGGTTTCCTCCGCGATAGGCCGTCCGGTATTCGGGTTTCGATCAAAACGGGGAAAATTGCTGCTGGATACCTCCAGCCGGATGCGGTGCCCGGCCAGGAATACATTGCTGGTTACTCCCATGTCAATCGTGAGGGGGTAGATGCTTCCAGCCTGGCTCAGTATCGGTTTCTCCAACCCGGAGCGATAGCGCATTCGCAGCATGCCGTCGGTTATGTTGCGCGCTTCTCCACTGGGAAAAACGTCCACTAGTTTCCCCGTGAAATCGGTGTCCGGGGCACTAGTAGCTGCAGCCAGAACCAAGCGGACAGTGCCGGTCACTTCCAGGTCGTTCTTCAGCGGTTTACTGGTATACACCAGCACGTCCACGCGCGCCTCCACTCGCCGCTGGTCCATGGGTCCCCAGGGGAAGACTTTTGGATTGCAACAGATAGCCCCGCCCAGGGTGGGTACCGGAGTCCTGGGATCGTACACAAACGTGTCGGAGCGTTCCCTGCGGACGGCCTGCCATTCCAGCGTGCCGTCGCCGGATAAGCTGTTGGCGTGTCCCCGGCTGGACAGATAAACCGCGGTGGGCCGGGTCCGCGCCAGAGGCCATTCGGATTCGGCCCGCCAGCGATTCACGCCCATCACGAAAATCTGCATAGGGGCATCCGCAACTTCCGCCTTGGTCTCGTGCCAAAGGCCCGCGGAGTGCCGGTGACCCGTTTCGGGCGTTCCCTTCAGCCAGTGATCGAACCACGAGATCTGGTAGGCCCGAATGGGAGAGGATGAGTCCTGGCCGAAATCGATGCCGTCAAACCGGAGCGACATGTTGTGCGGCCACGGTCCAATCAGAATCCGGTTCATGGCGGGTGAGCGGTTGGGTTGGCGGCTCAGAATCGAGAACGCTGCCAGATCGCTCTCAACATAGTTGTCGTACCAACCGCCTACCGCGAATACCGGGATGCGGATCTGATCCAGTTTCTCCTTCACACTGAGATTTTTCCAGAAGGCATCGTAGGAAGGATGCTCCATGATGTGCTGGTAGAGGGGCAAGGTTTGGCCCGTAGCGGCACGGTCGGAAGAGCGCAAGGGGAGGTGCTCCACAAACTCGCGAAAGGGGCGGGGCGTAAATCCGGGAGCCCGCAGATTTTCGGAGAACCAGAGCAGGCGGTGGCCCAATTTCATTCCCCCACCGGACGAGTAGAAGCGGTCAAGATAATCATCCGACCCCGAAACCACCGGAAAAATGGCTTTCAGGGCAGGGTGATTGAGCAGCGCGACCTTCCACTGCGCGATCCCCACGTACGATCCGCCCAGCATCGCCACCTTGCCATTCGACCAAGGCTGCCGCGCAATCCAACTGAGGGTGTCATATCCGTCAGGCCCCTCCTGGTCCAGCCCATCGAATGTTCCTTCGGACCCATAGCGGCCGCGTACATCCTGGAGGACGACGGCATAGTTGTGGTCGATAAATGCGGAGTAGCCCTGAGGCAAATCCGAGCCTTTATTATAAGGAGTCCGTACCAGAATCGAGGGGAAGCGATTCGGCCCCGGGGGCGGGAAAACGTTCGTGTCCAGGTGGATTCCGTCGCGCATGGGAACGCGGAGATGGAGTATGGCCGCAGTGGCGAACTCAACCGGCACGCACAGGACCAGCATGCAGCGCAGGAGGGATCGGACGGTAAACACGTTGTCTCCCCCTATCATATCAGTCACTTGCGCATTGCCGTAGTACAGCCCAATACAATTCGGCCACGTGGGAAAGGGAATGCTCCGCTGCGATGTGCTCCGCTGCGCGGCGGCCCATCTCTCGTCGCTGCTCCGGGTGGTCCAGCAGCCACGTCAGATATTCCCGGAGCATTTCTTCTTCCGGCTGGCCGGAGGTCAGGCGCAAACAGCTTCCCGGCGGGAACCGGGACGTTTCCAAACCCTCCGAGAGAATCACCGGTTTGCCTAATCCCATCATCCGGATAGCGATGCCGGAGGTTTCGCCGGCCCCAGGGAAGCGGGGGTTAATGCAAACGTCGGTAGCGGCGGCATAGCGCCAGAAATCGGTTTCGCCCAGGTAGCCCCGGCGGATCACTCCCGGGCCCGCCAGCTCGGATGTAATGGAGCGGGCCAGGTCTTCGGAGCCTATTTCCCCCGCTATCAGGAGGCGCAGGCCGGGATGGCGGAGGCCGTGAAATACCCGCAGGATGGCGTTCAGCCGCTTCGCTTCGCGGAGGTAGCCGAATACCCCACAAATCATAGATGGAGTACCACCTGTTAATTCGTGGCGTAGACGCTCGACCTCGTAGCCCGGCTGCGGAGGAGGCGCGAACAGGTGCGGAATCTCAAAAATGAGACTGTCGGGGGCGTGGGCCCGAACCATGGCGGCCGCTCCCGGATTATGCACGATAACGGCGCGCGCAGTCTCGGCGATCCGGCGCAACAGGGGAAAACGAAAGAACCGGGGGTCGGTGGCCGAGCGGGATCGGTCGCGCCAAAGCGAGGTGGCCAGGTCTGCGGTGGCGGAGCCATAATTGAAGGCAAATTCTTCCAGATAGTCGGTTTCAGGCAACTGGCCCAGGAAAAAATGATGCAGAACAGCATCGTGGATCACCACCACGCCCGGCCTTCGTAGAGCATGGGCGTAGATCCCGGCGTGCAGCCGGTTATTGCCCAGGTGGTAGAGGTTAACGTCGCCATCATCGCCGTTCACGTTTACGGGACCCAGGCGGCGAAGAGCGGGGACCAGGGCAGCGGAGTAGTCCGCTACCCCGGTGCGGGCGGGCGGCATCGGGGAAAAATATCCAGCCGTCATGGTCTTATCCACGTCCATCCGCGGCCAGTTTCATAGCCTTTCGCCCCTCTCACCTCCCACTTCTACG
>JBBQUE010000493.1:0-3744 GCA_038212805.1 Bryobacterales bacterium
CGGCTCGATCTGGTCGTAGGGCACCATCCCCGTCAGCACCAGTGCGGTGGCGCAGTAGAGGATCGTGCAGATCACGAGGGTGGCGATGATGCCGATCGGCAGGTCGCGCTGCGGGTTCTTGGCTTCCTGAGCCGTGGTGGATACGGCGTCGAATCCGATGTAGGCGAAGAAAATATAAGCGGCTCCGGCCCCGATTCCGGATATTCCGAAGGGGGCGAAGCTGGACCACTCCGAGCCCCAGTTGGCGGTGTTGACGTACGTAATGCCCAGACCAATTACAAACAGCACCACGGCTACCTTGATCACTACAATCACGGTGTTGAAGCGAGCACTTTCCTGAATCCCGAGGCACAGGATTGCGGTGATGACCAGGGCAATCAGAAAGGCCGGAAGATTGAAACCGATTTCTACGCCGAAGATCTGGGGGGCTGCCAGCAGGTCGTGCGCGCGCTGCACCAACTGCGGGGAGTGGGTTGCCGTGATGACCGATACCTTTTCGAGGAAGGCCTGCGTTCCAGGCAAAAGCGACGAATCCGAGGCTTGCGCCATTTGCCGGGCGATCATCCCTTCAGCCGTGCGGATGGCCGTCCAATGGTCGTAGGCCAGCCACAGCGGCATTTTGATATGGAATATGTTGAGGAGCTCAATGAAGTGGTTCGACCAGCCCGAGGACACGGTGCTTGCGCCCATGGCGTACTCCAGGGTCAAATCCCATCCGATGATCCAGGCGAAGATTTCTCCCAGCGTGGCGTACGCGTAGGTGTAAGCGCTGCCGGCCAGGGGGATCATGGCGGCAAATTCCGCGTAACACAAACCCGCGAAGGCGCAGCCGAGTCCGGATAGTACAAAAGACAGCATCAACCCGGGTCCCGCGTAGTGCGCGCCCAATCCGGCCAGAACGAAAATGCCGGCCCCGATCACCGCACCGACGCCTAGCGCGGTTAACTGAACCACGCCCAGGGTCCGCTTTAAGCTGTGCTCGCCCGTTTCTTTCGCTTCCTCGATTAATAAATTCAGCGGCTTACGCGCCATCAAATTTGTCATCTACGTGTTTGTGCTCCCCAATAATGTCGAGACAAGACCGCGAGGTCCCATGCCGGATCATTGTTACACAATTCCGCGGGGCGATGGCTGCTTAGCTCTATTGCAAATGTACCGGTTGCGTAAATGCGCCATTGCCGGCCGAATCCCATACGGCAAAACGAACCCATTTCTTGCCGGCCGGGTCAAAGGGAACGCTGAACTTGTGGCTGGTGAAGGGGCTTTGATCTTTTAGCGAGATGATCTGCCGTTCCACCTTCGTTCCGTCACCCCACACCAGTTCCGCGAACTCCGGCGGGAAGGTCCACTCTACTTCGGCGGTGTAGGTTTTCTTCGCGCCGGAAGCCTGCACGCCCCAGTTCCGGAACAGCACTTCACCACTGGAAACGAAGTAATCCCCTGCCCTTAAGGATTGCAGGACGGGCGTCCATCCCTGGTCGAACTTCGGCACGCGGTCCAGCTTCACGTAGTTGACCATAAGCTGCGGGAAGGTCTCATCATCCGGATACTTCATGTAAGTGTCGCCCTCCGCCAGCATGTACTTGGGCGCGCCCCAGTTATTCATATCATCCAGCAGGCCCAGGCAGCGCTTCTCACACAGCCGCTGTTCCGATTGATCCACGGGCAGGGACTGGAACGATCCTCCTAAAAACCGGTCGCTACGAAAGAAGTCACGCTCACGGGTTGCATCCGGATATCCGCTAGAACCTTTCGTTCGAGGATGCGTCTGCCAAACCAATCCGTTTTCCTGTTTCAACAGATCCAGTTCCGTGCCAGCGGTGCTGGTGTGATACACCTTGCCATAGGGCGCCAAGGTTTCGGTAAACGGCTGTTCCGCCGGGGTACTCTCTTTCCGCTTTAGATGGGTAAAGAAGACCGGCTGGGGAAACGCAAACAGGTAGTGCCCACCGAAGTTAGCGTCGGGCTCTTCGCCAGGAATCAGCAGAAATTCACGGTCGGAGAACCGCCGGCATCCCTCGAAATAAACTTTTTGTTCGTCTAACCGCAGCTTACCTGTGTCTTCCGGATGCGAATCAGAATGGAAATCCGCCAGGATCGCTACGTTGATACCCAGGTCACGGAACACCGGCAGCCACGTGGGTTGGGTATCCATGCTTTTCGCGTCGGTTAGCTGTTCATTAAAATGGAAGTGAAAGTGGCTGACCAGGACTTTGAACCCGGGCAGTGGCTTATAGACATCGTCGTGGGTAAACGCCATCACTTGCTGTTGCGTAGTTCGCGCGTCGTTAGGGCTGAGGTAAAAATAGACCGGCATGCGCTGCATGGATCCGGCTGGAGCGTTATACAGCGCGAAATTATTGAGGTGGCCGCGCGCTTCCCCCACGCGGCGGTTCCACACTTCGTCCGAGATGCCCCAAGGCTTCGCGCCTACTTCGCGGTCGGGCTGCCGGACCCCCAATGAGAACGAAGTTTCCGAATCCTTGCGGTAGTAAACGTATCCGAGATTGGTCTCAATCTCGCGCGAGAAAAAGAATTTATGGGACGGCGGGAAGGATGCCAGCGAACCTCCGTTGGCCTCCAAAATGGCCAGGCGGTTCCGCGCCAGCAGGCCCACGGGATTCTGATTGGCCGCGCCCCCGAAGGCGTACTGCTGCCAGCCCCGCGCCGTATCGCGCCACACCAGGCGGGTGTTGTCCGAGATGGTGAATCCCTTCAAGCCGGAGACATATTTATATGCCACCGATGGCTCGGTGGTGGAGGCCACGGCTTCCTGGCGCAGCAGGTTGGTTCCCAGGTAGACGGTGTACTGGAGCGACCCGGAGAACACGCCCGCTCGGAAACCGGGAAAGATCACTTCCAGCCGCGCGCCGTCCGTCTTCACCTGGCATCCGGTGGCGCGGTAGGTGGCCCAATCCTTGTGAATTTCATCGGGTTTACGGGGCAAATCCAGGTTGGTGCCCTTGCGCCCGGGAACCACCAACGGCGCATCCCAAAACGCGTTCCATTTTTCGCGCTCGATCACGTCTGGCGTCAGTTTGATGTTCAAGTCGCGCAAAGGAGCCGCTTGCTGTTCGGACAGGCGGCGAACGCCACTGGTAATTTCGAACTCTGGCAGAAGGTTTTGGCCGAGCACAATCCAGGACCCACCACTCTTGCGCGCGGCCAGTTCCCCGACTGAAGGTTGCCCATCGCGTACCAGGAAACTGGCACGCAACTGCTCCTGCCGCTCCCCGCGCCATACCACTTCCAGCGCGCCGCCGCGCATTTGGGCGGTCAATCCTGGTTGCGGTTTGAATCCGCTCAGGTCGCAAGAAAACTTCTGAGCGGCGGCCACGCCGGCGCACAGCGCCAGGCACGCGACGAATCGGGGAAAATGCACCTCCCTATTGAATCATCACTCCGATCGCAATGCTATTTAAGCCCAATTTTCCACAGTAAGCCCCTCCTGGCCGCGCGTGCGCGCTCATAAATCGCCGCGACGCTGAGCCTCTGCCTGGTGCCGTCCGTCAACCATAAAACCCTCCGACAGCTGGCTGAGCAGGTCGAAGGCCCGTTCCAGGTTGGCATCGGGTTTACGGAGAATCACTTCTTCTCCACGCCGAACGACTCGGGTTGTGGTCGGAGTCTTATGTCTGGATCTCACGCTTCAAGTACGCCTAAAAATTCACCCGCAGCGCCAGTTGAATCCGGCGCGGGCTCCGGGCGCTGGTGGGTTGCAGGAATACCGGGTTCACCTGGTTC
>JBBQUE010000494.1:0-3736 GCA_038212805.1 Bryobacterales bacterium
GAACGGTGTCGCCGGATCCCTGATGCCCGGGTTCGCCACGTCCGCTGGGGGACTACTCACTGATGCGCAGATTGATAGCCTCGTGAGTGGTATTTACCGCACGTGGGGCCGCCCCGAAGTGCTCTCGGGATCATACCCGCCACCCTATCAGGCCACCCTTCCCCCGAACCAAGTGCAGGGACAGAAAGCATTCATCGAGTTTTGCGCGGCGTGTCATGGGGCTGACGGCAAAGGAGTCAAAGCCCCGGCCGCCAACCAAGCCCATCTGGTGTCAGGCTCCATTACCGACCCTGCCTATCTCGCGCTAGTCAGCGATCAAAGCCTGCGCAGCACGATCGTGGCGGGATGGCCTGACGAGGGAATGCCGGACTGGCGCTCGGATTCCAGATCGGCGGCGCGCGCCATGACGGACCAGGAAATCACCGACGTGGTTGCCTGGATCGGGGCACAGCGCACGACATATTCTGGCCAGCCCCAGGTTTCACAGCGTTAATCAATCGGAACGGAGCCACATATGGATAAGATCAGTCAGGATGCTGGAAGTACAGATGGCCCGGCATCGAGCGCCCGCTCGCGACGCACCTTTCTCTTCAAACTGTCCCTGCTGCTGAACGCGGCAGTTGGGGCCGTGTTGGCTGTGCCTATCCTCAGCTATCTTCTAGGACCGGCCCTGAAGAAGGGTGCAGCCTATAACTCCTGGGTTTCTCTCGGAGCAGTGGCCGACTTTCCCGTCGGTGAAATAAGGCTCGCCGATTACAGAAATCCCGTCACTACGCCCTGGGACGGGCAAACCGGTAACGTCGCGTGCTGGGTGCGCCGCATATCCGGAGAAGATTTCCAAATCTTCGCTATCAACTGCGCTCATCTCGGTTGCCCGGTCCGCTGGTTCGCGCAATCGAAACTGTTTCTGTGCCCATGCCACGGGGGCGCTTATTATGAGGATGGAACCCGCGCATCCGGACCTCCCCCGCGCGGCCTGTTCGAGTACAAACACCGGATCTCCCAAGGCCGGTTGATGATCAGCGCGGGAGAGATGCCGACTCTGGCAACCGAGGCCTGCGCCCGCGATCCTTTAATCCAGATCGAAAACTCTGCGGAGCGAATCTACCGATTATGATGGCAAAGTTAAAGGAGCGTGGCCTCGAAGCCTTCCGGTGGATCGAGCACCGGACAGGATTGGTCAGGCCCATTGTGGAAGCAGCGCAACATCCCATACCAGCCAGCAGCGCAAGCTGGTGGTATGTTTTCGGCAGCGCCGCGACAGTGCTACTTGGGCTGCAGGTTATCACTGGTATTTTGCTTGCGCTCATCTATGTGCCTTCCGCGGCTGAGGCCTGGAACAGTCTTCAATTTCTCAACCATAGTATAAGCCTCGGCTGGTTTCTCCGCGCAATGCACGGCTGGGGATCGAACTTTATGATTGCCATCGTGCTGATTCACATGGCTCAGGTCTTTCTTTTCGGGGCCTACAAATTCCCCCGCGAACTCAACTGGATGATAGGCGTCTTCCTATTGCTGCTCACTCTGGGAATGGCGTTTACTGGCCAGGTGCTGCGCTTCGATCAGGACGCTTACTGGGGACTCGGCATTGGCGCTTCCATCATGAGTCGCGTACCGTTAATCGGCGGGTATCTGGTACATGCTCTTCTCGGCGGCCCCATCATTGGCGGGGCCACGCTGTCTCGCTTCTTCGCGTTGCATGTATTCGTGATCCCGGGCATTCTTTTGGCGTGCGTCGGACTGCATGTGTGGATGGTGCTGCGACTCGGGATCAACGAGTGGCCCATGCCGGGCCGGCTGGTTCGCAAAGCCACCTATGAACGCTGGTACCAGGAACAGGTTAAAAAAGATGGGATACCTTTTGTCCCAGGGGCTGCATGGAAGGACGCAATGTTCGCGGCCGCCCTCCTGCTCGCTCTTGCCGCGTGCGCCTTCTTCCTCGGCCCATTCGGTCCCACCGGACAGCCGGACCCCACGATTATTCAGACCGCGCCAAAACCGGATTTCGCGTTCCTCTGGATCTACGCGGTGCTGGCTTTTATTCCGCCAAGCCTCGAAACGCCTTTTCTGTTGATCGCGCCGATAATCATCATCGTTCCCGTCTTATTGCTGCCGATATTCGCCGGAGAGGGAGAAAAGCACTGGTCGCGGCGTCCCGTTGCCGTGCTGATGGTGGTTCTGATTGCGACCACACTCGGAGTTTTTACACGGTTGGGAACTTACGCGCCTTGGAGTCCCATCATGGATGCGTGGAGCAGCGACGCGACTCCAGTGCAATATCTTCGGAATCGAACTCCCCTCGAAAGGCAGGGGGCACTGGTCCTTCAGGAAAAGCAATGCCGCAACTGTCACTCGCTCGCCGGATCGGGAGGACTGCGTGGACCTGCACTGGATGCCGTGGCTGCCCGGCTGACGGAAGATCAATTGATTCGCCAGGTGCTCCAGGGCGGCGGAAACATGCCCGCCTACGGCAATGCGCTAAACCCATCGGAAACTACTGCGCTCGTGCAGTTTCTGAAGACATTGCGGGGCGACAATCTTACCCCTGCGGTAGATTCTTCCCGAGGTCTGGCAAAAGTCGGCGGTTCTACGAGCGCCAGAAGCGGGCAATAGCGATCCGGAATGTCCGACGGTACTGAACTCATCATTGCGCAATGGTCGATGCCGCCAGTACTGACGGCCATGCTCGTTCTTACCGGCTGCGTCTACCTTCGCGGCTGGTTCGCCATCCGCCAGACACGGCGAGCGCAGATTACGGTGCATCGGGCGGCTTGCTTTCTCGCGGGTCTCACCGCGCTCTGGATCGCCATCGCGTCGCCGCTTGATGATTTTGGGGACGTGTCGCTGAGCGCGCATATGGTGCAGCACTTGCTACTAATGTCCATTGTGCCGCCGCTCTTGTTACTTGGCTGGCCGGTAGTTCCCCTTCTGCGTGGCCTTCCCACTTTTGCAGTCCCGCGTTGGGTCATTAGAAGTTCGCGGATCCGGCACCTTGGGCACTGGATCGTTTCGCCGCTGGTGGCATGGATTTTAATGAATGCGGTCTTCATCGGCTGGCATGTGCCTGGAGCTTACGATTTTGCTCTCGAACATGAACACTGGCACGAATTCGAGCACATCTGCTTTCTTGCTAGCTCGCTTGCATTCTGGTGGTGCATTGTAGGTCCGTGGCCGAGTCAGAGGAGACCGGATCGATGGGAATCATTGTTATATCTACTGTCCGCGGACCTCGTAAACACCGCGCTGTCCGCCTATCTCGCATTCTGTGACAGGCCCGTTTACACGTACTATTTTTTCCATTCGAACCCCTGGCATTTGACTCCGCTGGCAGATCAAGTCTTCGGAGCGGTGATCATGTGGGTAGTGGGTTCATTTGTGTTTCTCTTCCCCGCGGCCCAGATCACGTTTCGCCTTTTGCAAACACCTTCCGAGCGCCTCGCATAGAGTCAAGGCAGTCGCTAGGCCCGCCGCATGGGTCGCTTCGGCGCACCGATGATGCGGAAGACGGATCGGGCGATCATCAGTTCCTCGTCAGTCGGGATCACCCGCACCTTAACTCTCCCCTTTTCCTTCGAAATGACAGGCTGATTCTTCGAATTGCGCCGGCCATCGATTTCGATACCAAGGAAATCGAGCCCGTCACAGATTCGCGCTCGGATGCTCGGTGCGTTTTCACCGATCCCCGCCGAGAAGACCAGCGTATCCAGGCCACCAAGCGCGGCGGCAAACGAACCGA
>JBBQUE010000495.1:0-3732 GCA_038212805.1 Bryobacterales bacterium
CCCGGATCGTACCCTACCGGCTCCAGAAAGAACGGCATCTCCAGACCCGCGCACTCGGCTCCGATCCGTTCAATCAGAGCATGCTTTTCATCGTTCGCGGACAGATCGTCGAAGGGGCTATAGGTCAGCAGAATCTTCACGCCATCCGCGCCCAAGTCACGCAGGCGGCTCACCGAAAGCCGTGGCTGCAGCGCTAACATCTTGTGCGGACGCGGGTTCTCGTAACCATCCAACTCATACGTTAGCAGCAGGCCGCATCCGGGGGCGCGCGCTTTGGCGGCGGGAAGCCCGTAATCCGTGTCCAACAGGACGGCGCTGGCATGCGGCGTCAAGGCCCGCACCACAGCCGTCTTGAACTCCTGCAACTGCCCGTCCGAAATCTGCTCCAGCGGAACACCCGCCGCATCCGCCATCATGCGCCGCATGCTCTTGCGCTGGTCGATGGCCAACGCGGCAATGATGCCATCAGGCGTAGAAAGTGCTCTCAGCCGGCGGAGCTTACTTTCAGAAATCATGAATCGTATTTCACCAACGAGAACACATCATAGCCCGCCAGCTTATCCCGTCCGCGCAGAAAATTCAGTTCCACCACGAAGCCCAGCCCTACCACCTTCCCACCCAGCCGCTCCGTCAGGTGAGACACCGCAGCCGCCGTTCCGCCGGTGGCCAGCACGTCGTCCACAATCAAAACCCGCTGCCCCGGTTGGATCGCATCCCGATGAATTTCCAGGACATCCGTGCCGTATTCCAGCGCATATTCTATCCGCTCCGTGGGGGCCGGCAGCTTCTTCGGCTTGCGCACTGGAACGAACCCGGCGTCCAGGGCATAGGCCACGGCGGGCGCGAAGATGAATCCACGGGCCTCGATTCCGATCACCACATCTGGCAGGCAACCCCCGCAGCTCTGGCCCAGCAGGTCGATCGTCCGCTTCAGGCCAACTTTGTCCTTTAGTAATGTAGTGATGTCGTAGAAATTAATGCCCGGTTTTGGAAAGTCCGGCACCTCGCGAATAAGGTCTTTTAGCAGATGCATCGATAAGAATCCGTATTGTATCAAGGCGGTTAGCGATGAATCCGGAACCCGTCCATGAAATGGACGACAGCTTCGCGCTCTTCCACGCCGCGCACCTCGGCCATCCGGGGCCCTTGCCAGAGCCGGCCCGCCAGCTCGGCCAATTGGGCGGCCGTGCCGATGACGTAGACCTCTACGTCGCCCGAATCCAGATTGCGGACATGTCCGGCGAGGCCGATGTACTTCGCGCAGCGGTCCACAAAATACCGGTAGCCCACGCCCTGGACGCGGCCTCGTACGAGATAGGTTTTGGCAATGGATTCGGGCTTCAACGTGGTTTCGGAGGAGCGGGTGGCGGTGGGGTTTGACTGGCGGAAGGGGTGCTGGTTAGCGGATAAAGCGTTACCTTGCGGAACTGCACCAAGCCGCGATCGCCCTGCAGAATCAACGGGCCGGGTTCGCCCTCGTTCGGATCCTGCGCGATGGACGTCAGGCCTTCGATGATGGCTTTGTCGATGACCTTGATGGAATTCAGTGTCACGCTCACTTGGCGGCCAATCAGGCGCAGGTCCAGCGTTTGCCATTCGCCGGGCAGTTTGCTGGCGTTTACTTTCGGGGCAATCCGTCCATAGATCGCACCGTGGCTTTGTTTCGAAGGAGGTTCGCCGTAGTCGTCCAGCAACTGAACTTCGTACCGCCCCCGCAAGCCGATTCCGCTATTGCCGCGGGTGGCCAACTGGTATTCCACATGAAGATCGAAATTCCAGTACTTTTTTTCGGAAGCGAGATCGGTAGAAATTGGCGAGTTCAGCAGAATGCCATCCTTCACATTCCAGTTGTGCTGCTTCCCGGTCGGGATCGCCTGCCACCCCGCTAAGTCCTTGCCGTTAAAGAGCTGCACGGGTTCGCCGCGTTTCCACGTTCCGTCGTCCTTATCCGGGATTGCGGGCGCTTTTACACCGGTCCACTCAAGATAAGTGGTGGGATCGCCCTCAATTTCGAAGGTTCCTCTCAGCTTGCCGCCGTCCAGGTGAGCCCAGTACAAACCACGTTGGGAGATCCGGACTTCCCGGCGATAGCGGCGTTCAAAAACAAAGCGAAGTTCCCCGTCCAGGATGGAAATTTTGGGGATGTCCTCCAACTGGCCGCCGGGAGCGCCTACAAAACGGCCTTTGAGCACGTCTGCACCGGCCCCGGTGACTTCCAGCCACCAGGCGCGCGCCCGCGACGACTCCCCGCTTACCGCGATGTCCCACCTGCCGTTGAATTGCGCATCGTCGCCCGCGGCGAAACACCCGCCGGAGCTAACGAGGGCAAGCAGCGCAGCCCAAACAGTCCGCATGGCCCCCCAACAGACCCAATTCTACCAAGTCTTAGTGTTCGTTCGACAGGCGCTCCAGGGTTAGCGTGTCTGGCTGCCCGCTAAAATACCTGGCAAAGGCCTCGGTGAAGACGTTGGGTTGCTCTGCGACTTGGGCGAATAACGTCATCGAGGATCGGAACTTGAGCGCATCCACGTCGCCGAAGATCTCCGGGATGGAACGGCCTTCCATGTTGTTTACGAGTTGGGTGCATTCCACCAACCTTGAGCCAAGAAGTGGATGAGCCAGATACGCTCGCGCTTCGGCCCGGGAGGCGATACCAAACCTGGCTGCCATCCAGCTATGGCCCAGACCCTTTAGCTGGGGGAAGATGAACCACATCCAATGCCCCTGTTTGCGGCCCAGCCGCAGTTCTGTCAGCACTTCCTGATAGAGCGGGCTCTGCGCATTTACAAACCGGTCAAGGTCATAAGCATCCGGCATGAAACCTCCTTACCTCCAACGATGAGTTATCTTAACGATAAGTGATCCCTAAGAAAGTTTTGATCTTCGGCAGCGGCGGGCAACTGGGCGTGGAGTTGGTCCGGGTTTTCCGCCAGCGAGGCGCCATTGTGACCGCCTTTGACCGGTCCACCGTCGACATCAGCGATACCGCCGCAGTGGAGCAGGCGGTGGCCCATGTTGACCCCGCCATTGTCATCAACTCCGCCGCGTACAACCAAGTGGATGTAGCGGAAAACGAACCACAGGCCGCGTTTACGGCCAACGGGTTGGCGGTGAGAAACCTGGCTCTGGCCTGCCGCCAAACGGACGCGCTGCTGGTCCACTTTTCCACCGATTACGTGTTCGACGGAACCGCCGGGCGGGCCTACACCGAGGACGACCCCACGCATCCCTTGGGTGCCTACGCCGTTTCCAAGCTGGCCGGTGAGCTGTATGCCCAGGCTTACCTTGACCGGCCGCTCATCATCCGAACCTCCGGGGTGTACGGTCCGGGCGGGTTGAAGACCGCGCGCGGAAACTTTATTGAGACCATGTTGAGGCTGGGGGCGCGCAATCAACCCATTCGCGTAGTGGAAGATCACGTAGCCAGCCCCACCTACTCTCCGGCGCTGGCCGAACGGACCGCGGATCTGGTGGAGTTGGGCGAAACCGGGCTCTTCCACATCGGCGGCGGATGCGCGATTTCCTGGTTCGACTATGCCAAGCTGATCTTCCAGGCCGCGGGTTTGAAACCGGAGTTGCACGCTACCAACGAGCGCGAATACCGGACCGCCGCCCGCCGGCCCCGCTACTCGGCTTTATCGAACGCCAAGATGGAA
The DNA here is from genome assembly GCA_038212805.1 of Bryobacterales bacterium. GTDB lineage: Bacteria > Acidobacteriota > Terriglobia > Bryobacterales > Bryobacteraceae > JANXQZ01. The sequence continues at coordinate 3,657 of JBBQUE010000495.1, forward strand.
AGCCGCGGCATTCGGCCCATGCCCCCGATGGAGGAAACTCTTCGGGATTACATGGAGAAGCGGCGGCTATTTATTG
>JBBQUE010000496.1:0-3720 GCA_038212805.1 Bryobacterales bacterium
GAAATTCCTGCGCCAACCATTACAGGGGCACACGGGCAGCCATGGTTTAGCCTGCCCCACGCATGTGCTTTTTAACGGCGGCGTGCTGCGTGCGGGGTTGGTGCGGGATCGCATTATGGCCGTGCTTAACTCCTGGCTGGCGGCCGAAGGCGCGGCGCCGGTCAGTCCGCTGATGGGCGAGGATCTGATGCACGCCGTAGCGCGCGGCGCGGCGTATTATGGCCTTTCGCGCCAAGGTAAGGGCGTGCGGATTCGCGGTGGTGTCCCGCGCACTTACTACGTTGGAATTGAGTCGTCCATGCCCGCCGTCCCCGGCATGGCCGCGCCCGTGAAGGCGCTCACCGTGGCTCCTTTCGGCATGGAAGAAGGCACCGCGGTGGACATGCCCGCCCGCCAGTTTAGCGTGGTAGTGGGCGAGCCGGCTGAATTCCGCTTCTTCTATTCCGCGACCCGCAAAGACGACGCGGCGGGCGAATTGATTGAGGACTTCGGCCAGGAACTGACAGAGATGTCGCCAGTGGAAGTAACCCTGCCCGGCACCAGCGGCGAGTTCGTGCCGGTGATACTCGAAAGCATAGTCACCGAAACCGGTATGCTGCAGTTGTGGTGCGTGGCGCGCGACGGCCGCCGCTGGAAATTGGAATTCAACGTCCGGGAAAAAGTGAGCGCATGAACATAGGCATCGACCTCGGCACCACCAATTCAGCGCTTGGGTATGTGTCCGAGGCACCGGAGGACCTGGTGGACTTCCAAGCCGGCATGCTGCAGTTGTGGTGCGTGGTGCGCGACGGCCACCGCTGGAAATTGGAATTCAACGTCCGGGAAAAAGTGAACGCATGAACATAGGCATTGACCTCGGCACCACCAATTCAGCACTTGCCTATGTGGCGGAGGCGCCCGGGGATCTGGTGGATTTCCCGGAAATCCGGATTCTGGATGTTCCCCAGCCAGTGGCGCAGGGGCAAACAGAGCCACGCCGCGCACTGCCGTCGTTCCTGTTCCTGGGCCAGGATCAGCAATATATTGGGACTTATGCGCGGGAGCAGGGCGCGCTGGTACCAACACGCCTGGTACACTCCGCGAAGTCGTGGTTGTCGAATCCGGAAGTGGACCGGACGGCCAAAATCCTGCCATGGGAAGCACAGGAAGGGGGCAGGGAACTGTCGCCGGTGGAGGTCTCGGGCCGCTTTCTGGGAACGCTGCGCGATGCCTGGAACCAGGCTCATCCGGACGCCCCGCTAGGCCAGCAGGAGATTGTGCTGACGGTGCCGGCCTCCTTCGATGAAGAAGCCCGCGAGCTTACGGTGGCGGCGGCAAAAGAAGCGGGGCTGGATAAAGTTACGCTGCTAGAAGAGCCCGCGGCGGCGTTCTATTCCTGGATCGCGAATCATCTTTCGCAATCGCAGAAGAGCCTCTTCGATGGCATGCTGGTGCTGATCTGCGACGTGGGTGGGGGCACCAGCGATTTCACGCTGATCCGCGTAAACCGCCAGGGCGACCGCGTTGAATTTACGCGCACGGCGGTGGGCAAGCACCTGTTGCTGGGCGGCGACAATCTGGACCTGACGCTGGCATGGCTGGTGGAATCGAAACTAGGCGCGCAGCTTTCCATCCGGCAGCGCAGCGGGTTGCGGCGGCAGTGCGCGTCCGCCAAAGAACGGATGTTGGCGGATCCGAACCTGAAGAAGGTGGAGATCACGGTGCTGGGCGGCGGATCGTCGCTCATCGGCGGAACATTGAAGACCGAGATCACGCGCGAAGAGGCCCTGGAACTGACGCTCGAAGGCTTCCTCCCCTTCTGCGGCATCGACGAAAAACCCAAGGAAGAGAAGCGCAGCCTGTTCCGCGAACTGGGTCTGCCCTACGTTTCCGACCCCGCGATCACGCGCCATCTGGCCGCGTTCCTGAACGCCAACGATCACGCCAAGCCGGACGCCATCCTGTTCAATGGCGGCTTCTTCATCCCCGAACTGTGCCAGCAGCGCGTTACCGATGTGCTGGAGCGCTGGTTCGATAAACGGCCCATTGTGTTTGAGAATAACGACCTGGATCTGGCGGTGGCAGTGGGGGCGTCGTACTATTCCTACGTCCGGTCGACAGGCGCGGGGCTGCTGGTCCGGGGCGGATTGCCGCGTTCCTACTACGTGGGCGTGGGCGTGAATCAGGCGGTCTGTCTGGTGCCGCGCGGCGCGGAGGAGGGGGCCACGGTGGAGTTGACCAGCCAGGATTTAAACCTGGTGGCGAACAAGCCGGTGACGTTCCGGTTGTACAGTTCACTGGCGCGCGTGGACGATCCGGTGGGGCTGGTGCTGTCTGAGCCCGAGACCGCTGAGTTGCACTTGCATGCGCCGCTTGATGCCGTGATCCGCTTCGGCAAGCTGGGTGAGCGCCTGGTGCCGATTCAACTGCGTGCGCACTTGACGGCCGTGGGAACGCTGGAGCTGTGGGCCGATTCGAAAGTCAGCGAGCATCAGTGGCGGCTGCAATTTGAACTCCGCAAACTGGTGACGGCGAAGCAGACCGGGCGTCTGGCGGCGGTGGTGAGCGATGAAGCGGTGGCCAAGGCTGAATCGTTAGTGGATGCGGGCTTTCGTGAAGGCAGCGTGACGGCGGAAGAACTGCCCGGGCTGCTGGAGACCACCTTGGGGTTGGGCCGCAATTCGTGGCCGCTGAGCGCGATCCGGCGGCTGGCGGACAAGATGCTGGACGCCAGTGACGGGCGGAAGAAATCGGCTGCCTTGGAACTGCGCTGGCTGAATCTGTGCGGGTTGTGTCTGCGTCCCGGATTTGGATTTCCCGGCGATGAGTTCCGCATTGAGCAGGCGCGGCGCATGCATTCTTCCGGGTTGGCGTTTGCCAATCAAGTGGAAAACGAAATCCAGTGGTGGATCTTCTGGGGACGGGTGGCTGGTGGACTGAACAAGAACCAGCAGGGAGATTTGTTCCAGCGGCTATCGGCGGTGCTGCTGCCGCGTGGATCGAAAAAGCCGCAGCGGATTAACCCCAGCCTGATGCGCGAGATGTGGCGCACGGCGGCCAGCCTGGAACTGCTGCCGATTTCCACCAAGACCCAACTGGGCGATGCGCTGCTGATGAAGGCCAAAACTAACGACATGCGCGATACGGCGCTGTGGTGCCTGTCCCGGATCGGCGCGCGCAAGCTGTTCTATGGCCCCATAAACCAGGTGATTGCGGTTTCGACAGCCACGCGCTGGCTGGAGGCGCTGGTGAAGGTGCCCAACGCGGACGACGCACTGGTTGCTATTGGGCGGCATACCGGCGACGGCACGCGCGACGTGGCCCCGGCAACGCTGGCCATGATCCGGCGGGTGATTCCGGAATCGGCTCTGCCGGCGCTTGAAGGGGAAGAACGCGAGGATCTGCGCAAGGTATTCGGCGAGGAGCTGCCTTCGGGGCTTGTTACCTCGAATGGGTAAACGCTTCAGCGAAGATGCCATTCTGCAGAAGCTGCGGCGCTCCGCCCCGCTGATAGGCGACGATTGCGCGGTGGTGCGGCCCAGGCCCGGCGAAGACTGGTTGCTGACCACGGATTTCTGCGTTGAGGGTGTGCACTTCGCACTGGATTGGACCGCCGGGCAAGTGGGGCACAAAGCCTTGGCCCGGGGCTTGAGCGATATTGCGGCCATGGGCGGTAAACCCCGGTTCTGCCTGGTGTCGCTGGCCTTGGCTCCCTGGACCGACTCAACTTGGATCAATGGC
>JBBQUE010000497.1:0-3716 GCA_038212805.1 Bryobacterales bacterium
CGGCTATCCGGCGAAAGCCGAGTTGTCGTACGATCAGGCCAATGCGCGAGACTTCGACGGCGTGGTGGTGCCGGGTGGATTCGCACCGGACCACATCCGGCGGTATCCGAAGGCGAACCAGTTCGTGCACGATATCGATGCGCAGGAAAAGCTGGTGGCCTCCATTTGTCACGGGCTGTGGGTGCTGTGTTCGGCACGCATGCTGAAGGGCCGGAGGGCGACTTGTTTTTGCGCGATCAAGGACGATGTAATCAACGCGGGAGCGCACTACGAGGATTCCGAAGTTGTCGTGGACAATAACCTGGTGACCTCGCGGAAGCCGGAGGATCTTCCGGCATTCTGCCGCGAGGCAATCAAGGTGCTGGTTGAGGCGGCGGTTCCGGCTTGACCGGCTGGGCCAATTCTTTCAAGTACACGGTCTGAGTGGTTTGCGGGAAATGGATCCCGGCTTCGGCGAACCGCTGTTTGATTCTGCGATTCATCTCGCGTCCGACCAGCCACTGCTTCATGGGCTGGGTCTTGATGCGCGCCTTCAGGACCATGGCAGCGGTATTGAGCTGGTCCACGCCCAGTATTTCGAGGCGATCGAGAATAGCCGACGTGTAAGGCTCTTCCTGGCGCAAGCTTGCCGCAATATCAGTGAGCGCTCCGGTGACCTGGTCAGGGTCGTTATCATAATCGAGCGACAGGGTGAAGACGTAGTAGGAGAAGTCGCGCGTGAGGTTGGAGAGCTTGGTGATGCCGCCATTCGGGAATATGTGCACCGCTCCGTCTTCACTGCGCAGGATGGTTGTGCGCAGGTTGATTTCCTCGACCAAACCACCCACATCGTTGATGACGACGACATCGTTTACGCGCACCTGATTTTCGATCAGCATGAAGATTCCGGCGAGGATATCTTTGATCAGGTTTTGGGCTCCCAAGCCAATCGCAACACCCACCAGGCCGGCTCCGGCGAGCAGCGGGCGGATGTCGAAATTCAGCTCTTTCAAGACCATGATCAGCGCGATGCTCCAGATGAGCACGGCCAGCGATTTCCGTGCCACGCCGATGACCGTCTCGGTGCGCTTTTCCAGCTCGAAATCGGAGGTGCCGCCTCGCCGGATAATCGTTTTGACCGCGTACTTGCGCAGCCCGCGGATCAACCGGCCGGTGAGCATGGACGTGATATACGCAAACAACAAAATGAAGCCAATTCGGATCGCGTTGAAAAGCACCGGGAGAAAGTATTCCGGCCTGAGGTAGCTGGCGCTTACGTGCATCAACACAAGCGTAACTTGAACTTCGGCGGTGCTGACGAACTGCTACATGGCAAGGAGTGGGTGCGCCACGATCAGGTCAGTTGGGTTTTCCCTGGAGGGTGGCTCGGGTGGATCCTTTCAGGCTGGGTGCGGTAATACTCCAGCCGTATAGGCAGATGTGATCGAGGGCCCAGAAATTCACCACCGCGTTTCCGGCCAGCAAAGCGAACCGCATTTCCTTGGGCCAGGGGGAAGCGGTGCCGAACACCGGGACCAGATAGCGGCGGGAATGGGGAGGCCAGGAGGTTTGCAAAACGAACCCGATGGCCCGTTTTGCCAAGTCCATGTTACGGGTGCTACCGAAGGCCAGCGCTTCGATCTTTAGAAAATCGAACCCAGCGGTGCCGGGTGACAGCCATTCGGGCGGAATGTTCACGAAGTGGTTCAGTTGTCCACCCACCTGGGCGCCCACTGGACCGACGGGCTGCGGGTAATTCACATCGAGAGGCAAGAGAATTTCGCAGCGGGCCGTGGGATACGCCGCCCGCAAGGAGTTGAACAAGGTACTGACGTGATCGCGCAGGCGATTTCTGAGGAAGGTGGCGTCCGCCGCCCCATTCACCTGCGGATTGTCGCTGGGAGTAGTGAATGTATACAGGTCGCGGCCCAAAGCCGCGGTGGCGGCCGCCTGAGTCTGAGTGTCATAGTAGGCCATCGACAGAGGCCCCGATTCGCTGGAGAAAAACCACCACAGAAACTCACCCAACTGCACAAACGGAGTTAAGCCAGCCGTAGTCTGTAGCGCAGCGATGTCGGATATGATAGTTTTCTGGAAATTGAGCACCGGACCGCCGATGGCGCAGTGATTGGAAACGTAGGTGCCGAATCCAGTAGCTGTAGCCACGGGCGTACCATTGTGGAACCGCGCCGGGTATGTAGCCGGGGGGTTGACTAACTCCATAGAGATTGCGGTGACCGTCTCCAGCCCTCCGGCCTGGCAGAGGCTGTAGAAATCCGAGTGCCAGGCGCGCGCGCCGGTGTTCAGCGTGGGAGATTGGCTGGGGTCTACAAACCACTGACCCAACGCGCCGTTGGTCAGCATTCCGTTCAGGGTAATGGCCCCGGCGTTGGTAGTGGTGCCGAGCGAATCCAGGGCGAAGGAGTAGGATGCCGAGCGGCACGTGACGGTAAGGCCGGATCCCGTAGCCGAAGCCCAAATGCCTGAAAACTCTTCGTTGATGAACGCGGCGAAGTGAGCAGCGATATTGGCGGACGTATCGGCTGGAAAAATCGACCGGGAAATTGTGGCGATACTGGTGGGCGGCGCGCCGGGGTTTATTTGGGCGGGGTGGTTGGGATCCGGCGGGCCGATCCTAAGGAAGATGGAGTCGGGCGGCGCCCAGGTACCGCCGAACGTGACGTTCAGAGAAGGGGCCACGCCTCCGACATTGGTTCGCTGATTCCACCAGAAGACGCCGAGGTACTCATTAATAGGACCAGCGAAGCCGAGCTGATGAAGTATCCAAAGAACGCGCGCGGGAGGAAGCTTGTAAGTGTGGTCCGTGTCGAAGTCGAGCGCAGGAGAGAGATTGGTGCGGGCGGGCAGCGGCGCGGGGATATCGGACGGGACGGCGGCTTCAAGGAAGTTGAAGTCGATATGCTGTCCTAACTTCAGCACGAGTGTAAGCACATGAGAGCCGGCGGGAACGTTTGATCGCACTTTCCGCCGGGTTACAACCACGTCGGCATTCGAGAGCGCGCAATTCAAGTCGGTCTCGGCATCGCCGTCGAGCTGAACGCCACCTTTTCCGGCATTATTAGCCAGTAACGTACCGATGTACAGATCATGCGGAACGGCGCAAGAGTAGCGGATGCGGGCAGTGGATCCCAGACCCGTCGCGCGTCTGGCGAATCCCTGGTCATAAAAACCGTAGGTTTGAACCTGTAACCAGTTGCCGGAGTAGGTGCAAGCCGCGCTGGATTGCTGGACCCTGACGCTGTTCAACCCCGCAATTTGCAGCGCCTTCACGTTTTCGGGGCCAGTCAACGTCCAGTTAGTGAAGGCGGCCTCCCAATCGTTGCCGGAGTAGGCCTGGCCGTTGGCTAAAGGGGGCGCGAAGGTCAGCCAGAGCTTGCGGATATTCGTAATTTGGAGAGCGTTGAAGTCGAGGGTGACGCGCCACACGGCGGCGCTGTCCCCACCGGCAAGGTTCGCGGAGTCCGGAGTTATGAGCAGTCTTGAATTCTTATTGATCTGATAAAGCCGGATCATATTGCCATCCACGCCCGGCTTGGTAGCGGTTACGGTGAATTGGTTGGCAGAGCCTGCCACCGCAGAAAGGCCGATCACGCCAAACCCGTAGGCCACGCTATTAATCTGCGCGACCAGGTCAGTGATAACATCGGCAACTGTTTCGCTGACGCCGACTATGTGATCAAAAGCGAAGTTTTGGTACCAGAGGGTTACCCGATCAT
>JBBQUE010000498.1:0-3715 GCA_038212805.1 Bryobacterales bacterium
CTCCGAGCCGCCATGGAAGGCGCGTGCCAGAGCATGAAAGTAGGCGGCTTTCGAGACTGCGCCGGAGTCGGGTGGCTGCATCAGCGTATCCCCAATCCGGCGAAGCCAGTGTTGCAAGTCGAGGACGCAGGATTGCAATACCGCGATTTCATGATCCTTGCTGGCGGCCTCCTCCTTGCTCCGCTCCTGAACGGTCGCGGCTTCGTAGAGGTTGCACATGGCGTCATCCAAATGCGCATTCAGGGCGGCCATCTCGGCCATCTTATCCTCCGCCGACTTGCCGGCCGCGCTCGCAGTTCCGAGTTGAAGTTGGAGATTCGACTGGCGCGCGGTCATTTCCCTGAATTGCGCGTCATGCGATTTCCGCACTGTCTCCGCCTTGGCCTCGTGCCCGGCCAACTCCGTTTCGTAGGCGGCCAAGTGCCGGGCTAAAGCCTCTTCGTAGCCCGCGCACAGGTCAGCAATCTGCGCCTCATACCCAGCGAAATGCCCGGTAGCGGCTGCTTCGTGCTCAGACTGCAACTCTCCCAGCCGCGCTTGGTGGGCAGCCGATTGCGCTGCCAGTTCGGCTCCATGGCTCGCGATCAAATCCGCGTTTTGCAGTTCAAAGCTAAAACCCCACCCGGAGATCTGCGCTTCGTGGACTGCGTAGTGTTCCGCCAGTTCGGATTTATGGCTCTTAATTAATTCGGCAACCTGCACTTCGTGCGCGGACGCCAGGTCCGCCAGCGCGGCACCATGGCTCGCAATCAACTCCGCAACATGGGCCCCGTTGATGGCGCCTGACGCCACGACCTGTGCTCCATGCGCGGCGGAGATCTCTGCCAATTCGGATGTATGGCCTGCGATCAAATCCGCAACATGCGCCTCATGGCTGACAGCCAACACCGCAACCTGTGCGTCATGCTCAGACGACCGCTCCGCTAGCGCGGCCCCATGGCTCGCAATCAAATCCGCAACGTAGCCTGAGTGCGCTGATTCGGCGGCCGTCCTCTGCCCTTCATGCAGAGCCGTAACCCCGTCCAGATGCGCCAACTGCGTCTGCAAATGCGAGATCTCGGAATCCTTCGCGGCCATCATGGTGGGCAGCCGGTCTTCCATCTCCGCAAATTCCACCACGTAAGGCTCCAACTCGCTCACCCGCGCCGACAGAGCGTCGGTACGGGCCTGCCAACCTGTCCGCGCCGTGTTCAAGGCAGTCCGCGCTTCGTTTACCTCGCTCTCCAGGCGTAAGCGCAACTCCCCGGCTTGGCTCACCGCCGCGTCCACGTGACTGCGCAGTTGGGCGATCACCCCATCCTTCATGGCTCCGTTCGCCGCCTCGGAATCCACCTGCTTTTGGACTTCCCCCATCCGCTTATCTTTGGCAGCCAAAGCCGCAATCTGTACTCGGCTGATCTCCTCAATCCGCGCGGGAAGAGGGTCCAATTCGTTCACCCGATCCCGCAACAAGGCCGCCTCTTCTGCTAGACGGCTCGCGCGGCGGCCCCACCACAACCATCCGGCGGATAGACCAACCAGCGCTGCCAACAACAAGAAAATAATGTTCTGAATTATGGGATCACTCATGGCGAAACCATGAGTGTAACGCGAATCGGAGCCTAGGGCGTGGAGAGCGGAGGGTCTTTCACTTCCAACAACTCCACATCAAAGATCAGGTCCGCCCTGGGTGGAATTTTTCCCCGGCCCTTCACCCCATACGCCAGTTGGTAAGGGATCATCAGCCGCCGGGTGCCGCCCACGCGCATGCCCTCAAACCCGGCATCGAAACCGGGAATCACTTTGCGTTTCCCTTGTTCAAAGGAAAAGGGCATACCCTTGTCGCGGGAGGAATCGAACCTGGTGCCATCCCACAGCCAACCCGTGTAGTGCAACACGTAAAGCTTTCCCGGCCCGGCAAATGCGCCCGTTCCGGGTTTCCCTTCCACGAACCGCATCACGTACTGGACTTGCGTGGCCCCTGCCAGCGGAGGGACCGCATTTGGCAAGCGTCTCCGCGTGCAAGCGCTTCCCAACACCAAGGCAATCAGGCAACCCGCAAAAAGCCGTCCCATGAAGCGCTATTTCGTGGCGGTCTGTTTCCGCGTGCGCGGGGATTCGAACATTTTTTCGAGCGTGGGCTCCGGGATGGTCAGCGCCATGGTCATCACATTGCCCGTAGCGTTCAGACTCATAGTATCCACCAGCGTGGAAATCTCCGGCGACACGCCATTCTTCCCGCGATTGTTCTGGATCATCTCCGCCAGAAACCGGACCACGTCCACCAGGGCACTGGCGTCCTTATCCGAACGCGCCACCGCTTCCATGGAGAATTGCACGTTCGGCCCGAACTTAAGCCCGCCCGTGGCCTGCTGAATCGATTGAAACAGGTTGCCCTTCAAGGCCTGCCCAAGTCCCTGATCCGGCATCACACCCGCAAACTCCGAAATCGGAGCCAAGGTGGTAAACCAGAAATCGTATTTCGCGCTCAATCCTTTCACCTTGCCTACCAGAGCAGCCTGCGCGGCCGGGCTTGATTTGTACCGGTCGATCACGGCCTTCACCGAATCCGGATCGCCCATGGCAGCGCTGCTGCTGTCGAGGAACCCGATCACCGATTCGCCCGCGTCCTTCGAATCGGCCGCGCCGGAAAGGATGTCAATTCCACGGAACTGTGTCAACACGCCGCCTTTCAGCCTGGCCGCCGCCGTGATCGCCCGGGTATCGAACGTGCCCCGCGCCAGCACCACCCAGTGATTCGCCAGGTTCGAATCCGCGCTTGAGGCTATCACCAATTCCGTCAAGTCCCGGCGTGGATCGAAATTCGTATCTTTGATGAACTTCTGGAAATTCGCGTCGTCCGGCTGCATGTGCGCAAGCACGTAACGACCAAACGCCGATTGCTTCGCCTGATCCACCTGAATTCCAGCAATCACTTTCGCGTTAGGCATCACCAGGCTCAATAGGCCCGGATCGGCAGCCAGGGCGGCGAACTGGGAAACTCCAATCAGGACGGCAACGGACAGGACTTTTTTCATGAGTGACACTCTTACTTCTACTACGAGGCTAACATGCGGGAAGTTCCCTGCAATCCTGTGTGTTACTCCTGTAAACAGTATGCCAAACCGCCTCACGCTGACCCAGATGTCAGAACAGATCCGCGCCAACGCTGTCTCGCCGGTGGAACTCATAGAGGCTCACCTCCTCCAGATCGAGCGCGTAAACCCCAGTGTGAACGCCTTCATCCAGGTCTTCGCGGACCAGGCCCGCCAAGCCGCCAAACTGGCCGAGCAGTCGCAAATGCGTGGTGAGCTCGCCGGGCTCCTGCACGGCGTTCCCGTGACCGTGAAGGACAGCTTCGATATGGCGGGGTACCCCACGTCTTGCGGCAGCAAGTTCTTCCTGGACAAACTGGCGAGTACCGATTCCGCAGCTGTCCGGCGTTTCAAGGCGGCCGGTGCAATCCCGATCGCCAAGACCAATTGCCCCGAGTTCCTGGGTGGCTACGAATCCGACAATCACATCATCGGCCGCACCAATAACCCGTGGAATTTGAACCGGACGGCGGGCGGATCCAGCGGCGGCGAATCGGCGGCCATCGCTTCGTTTTGTTCGCCCGGCGGAATCGGCAGCGACGGCGGAGGATCGGTCCGGGTACCAGCCCACTTCTGCGGAATCGCGGGATTGAAACCCACTCCCGGCCGGGTTTCAGCGGCGGGCCACGTGCCCACCATCT
>JBBQUE010000499.1:0-3714 GCA_038212805.1 Bryobacterales bacterium
TTCGCGCGCCGTCGCGCCACAGCTTTCATAGCCAGGTGTCTAGCGCTGGTGTGCCTGCTCGCGGCGATAGGCGGCATCGCGTGGCAAGCGCGTATCGCCCAGGCACAGAGACTGCGCGCCCAGCATCGCTTCGACGATGTGCGCAAGATCGCTAACTCTTTTCTGTTCGAGTTTCACGACAGCATCCAGGACATCCCGGGTACTCTGAAGGCACGCCAGTTGATTGTGCGGCGGGCTCTTGAGTACCTGGATAGCCTGGCGCGCGAGACCGGAGACGACCGGGCGCTGGAGGCCGAGCTGGCAGTCGCATACAACAAGGTCGGTCCCCTGGCATTCAACGGATCCGTCTCGCTCGAAGCCTATGGTAAGGCGCTGGCGATCAACGAACACCTGGTTCGAGCCGAGCCTGCAAATCCCCGGTTCCGCGAGCAACTCGCGGCCAGCTACGGTTGGCTGGCCAATCTGCACCGGGAGATGGGCGACAGCGCCGGCGCGCTGGAGAGTGCCCAAAAAGGGGTCGCGGCCATGCAGTGGCTAGTGGCCGGTCATCCGATGGAACAGGTGTATCGCGCCAGTTTGGCTGACGCGGATCAGGAACTAGGGAAGATGCTGGCTCAAGTGGGCCGCACGCGCGAAGCTAAACATATTGCGCGGGAAGGTTTAGAAATCGACCAGGCCTTGTTCCACCAGGACCCGGACAACCGCGGCTACCGGCGCGCCGTGATGACCGGCTCTCTGTTCATTGCCCGCTTGCAGGCCGCCGACGGAGATTACGTGGATGCTCTGGCTGAGACCCGCGTGGCTCTCGAAAGCGCCGAAGCGTTGAGCGCCCTGGATAGTTCCAACACCGTCTACCGGCGCGATCTGTGGATCTGCCACTTCCGGCTCGGGGACGCCATCGCGAAATTGGGAAACCCCGCCGGCGGCTTGGTGGAATACCACAAGTCTCTCGACTATATCGAGGCGCTCGCGGCCGCCGACCCAGGCGATAAAGGCCATCAACGCGGCTGCGCGGTCACCCACCTGGCCATTGCGGACTTGTTATCAGGCCTGAGCCGCAATGCCGCGGCTCTGTCCGAATACCGGAAGGCCATCGCCATCAGCCAAGATCTCGAAGCCGCCGATCCGAAGAAAATCGAGACCTGGATCGACTTGGGGAACATGTACTGCCACCTTGGTCGAACGCTTCAGGTTCAGGGCCAACCCAACGCGCCTGCCGCTCTCGAAAAAGCGCGCCTGCTGTTTGATCGAGCCGCCAAGCTCGACCCAGCCAACACGGTAATCTCCCAAGGCCAAGCTGCCTTGAATTCAATTCGACTCGCGCGGTGAAGGTGCTTTGTCGTCGCTGGTGCAGAGCAGGTATTATTCCGGCCGGGAACCTTTCCAGGGAAGCCACCTCGATTTGCCTCACTGGTTTAGCGCGTGTGCGGACCGATCCCATCCAGGCTCTTGAGAGCGTTGCCCTTCTTGGAAGCCGAGTTGTCCGGCTCTGTTGCGGGCGATCGCGCTGCCGACTCGCAACGCCGCTGATTTACCATCGACGAAGCTCTGGCCTCGTCCGCCGCGATGGGCCAACTGCCTGGGAGCGGGGTGGATTTGTTCCGGCGCTTCCGCTAACTCCAAACCCGAACCGCGAACCACACCACGCCCACGGTCAGCAGTACGCTGGCGGCCACCGGAACCGCGCGGGCAAACGGCACGCGCCGCAACATCCATCGCAGAATCCCATAGACTAAACTCACCACCACTAACTCACCCAGCGCCACCCCAGCCAGGAATCCCCATAACCCATACCCGCTGGAAGTCAAAAACAAGGAGAAGTATGCGCCATGGAAAACGCCCAACAGCCCCACCACCAGCCAGCGCTGCCTCCCGTGCGGCAGCAGGATAATCTCAAACGCCAGGTACGCAATGGTCAGTGCCGCCGCGGCTTCAATGAAGCGGGGCGAAAGGAACACCGTGAACCTTGGCAGCAATGCGCAAGCCGCCGCCTCGCCCACCAGAAACGCCGCGCCCATGGCTACCAGTTCCCTGCCCCCACGCGCCGCCAAAGCCAGGCTCACCAAAAACAACAGCGGAGCCAGCCCGCCTACCGCGCGCAGAAAGCCCGACCCGCTCTCATGCAGGAACACTTCCCAGGCGGCCGCCGGGCGGAAACGAATCTCAGCCGATGTGAACGACAAATCGAAGACCGCCTGGTCTACCTTATCCTCGCGGTACGCCCGCAGCAGATGCACGTGATTCGGAACGGTGATGGATGCTAACGTACACTCCGCGTCAATCGTTTAGATCAACGCCGGGAACTGATATACCGCCGTGCAAACGTAGTTATCCTTGCCTTCCGCGCACTGCTTTTCGATCAGCTTGCCATCCACGCCGCCGCTGCGAAAGCGCACATGCTCCAACAGCGCCTGGCCCGGATTCTTCACGTGCGCGGCTTCGTACACGGGCCTGCGCAGTTCATACCGCAGCCGGTCGCCTTCCACTTTCAACTCGCCCGTGCTCATGCTCACCATGTGGGCCAAGGCCGAAGCGGGCAACAACAGGGCTAACCACCACCTCACGCCAAGTCCCGCCTCTGCTTGGCCCGCATCGCCTGCATATAGATGATGCGCAAGGTGGCAATCACTGGCACCGAAAAGAACATCCCCGGAATTCCGCCGATCTGCTCCCCTGCGAGTACGCCAAACAATACCAACAAGGGATGCAGTTCAATCCCGGCGCTCATCAGGTAGGGCGCCAGCACATAATCCTGGACCATCCGCGCGAATAGCCAGAACACCACAAACCAGAGAATATGGGTATATCCGCTGAACGCCGAGACCGCCACCACAATGGCCCCCGCGGACAAGGGCCCCACCACGGGAATAAACTCCAGCAGCGCCGCCAGGCCCGCCAGCAAGACAGCATAACTGGCTCCGGTGAAAGTGAGAAACAGGCTGTAGCTCATGAACGACGACAGCGAAAGCAGCACCAGCGCGCGTATGTATTCGCCCAGCAGCCGGTGGATGTCGTTGAGGATGTCATCCGCCAGTTGCCGCTGTGCTCCAGCAAGCCCAGCCACCAGGCTTTCGCGCAGCACTGGGCCGTCCTTCAAAAAGAAGAAGGCCAGAATGGGAACCAGAATCACAAACAGGATGGAACTCAAGCTGCTCAACACCTTCCCGCCCAAGCTGCTCAGGTATGGCATAAGATCCTTGCCACCCGTGCGGAACTCGCTTTGTATAGAGGAGATGATGTGGTCCCGCATGGGTTCCAGCCAAGTGGGCAACGGCAGGCCGTGCATCCAATCCGGGTTCTGGATTACCGCGGGCAGCCGGTTGGCCAGCATGCCCGCTTCGTCCGACAGCCGGGTGGCCAGGCTCCCCCCGGCCGTGATTAGAACGCCCAACAAGGCAAGGTAGACAATGGCCAGCGCCAGGGAGTGCGCGATGCGCTTCGGAAGGCGGTCCGAAATAAAATTCACAATCGGCGACAGCATGTACGCAAAGAACAGCGCGATTACGAAAACCACGATGCTTTCCCGCACCGTGTATGCTGCTGCAATCGCCAGCAGAACCAGGAACGCGGTCCACACGGCACGGGCGGGCTTAGGGTCTATTCCGAGCACAGAATCCAGGATAGCGTGGAGCTATGCCTGCTTGGACCAGATCTTCTGGATTTCTTCCTTGCGCTCCGTCATCTCCGCAAAATCGTCCAGGACACGATCGGCAT
>JBBQUE010000500.1:0-3713 GCA_038212805.1 Bryobacterales bacterium
GGCCCGCAACCGCCCGTCAAGCCGTTCAGCCGCAGTTCCGCCGAAGGCTTTTGGGGCAACGACTTCAGCTACAAGTTCTCCAAGCGCCTGGGGCTAACTGAGCGCTATCGCATGTTCAATAACCTGACCGACACCGGAGTCTACCGGCAGAACTTCGATACCGCCGTTACCGTGACGGTGATGAAGTGGCTGACGTGGAACGCCTCCCTCAGCGACCGCTTTGTGAGCAATCCGGTGGGCGCATTGAAGAAGAACGATTTTCTTTACTCCACCGGATTCGGTGTCCTGTTCACGCATTAGGACTCGCGATTGCGGGAGGGCAATAAAAATCAGGCGATGTGCGCGCCCTGCGTTTCCACGTACAGCGCGTAGAGCGACTGGCTGGCCGCCATGAACAGCCGGTTGCGGTGCGTCCCGCCAAAGCACAAGTTGGCGCACATCTCAGGTAACAAAATCATCCCGATGCGGGTTCCGTCCGGCGAGAAGATCTGCACGCCGTCGTAGCCCGCGCCCACCCAACCCGACCCCACCCAGATATTGCCATCCACATCCGCGCGGATGCCATCCGCCAGCCCAGCGCCCTTTCCCGGCAGGTCCATGGAAATGTACTGCTTCCCGTTGCGCAAGGTCTTGCCGTCGGCCACGTCGTACACGCGAATGTTTTTCGGCGCTTCCGGGTAGTGCGTGGACCCGGTCTCGCAGATATACAGCTTCTTATAATCCGGCGAAAAGCACAGCCCGTTGGGCTTGAAAAGCTCATCGGTCACCATGCTGATGGCTCCGCTCTTGCCATCGATCCGGTACACCGCTTCCTTGATTTCAAGCTTCGACTTGTGCCCTTCGTAATTGCCTAGAATGCCGTAGCCGGGATCGGTAAACCAGATATCGCCCTCGGGATGCACCACGATATCGTTGGGGGCGTTGAGCGGCTTGCCCTGCCATTTATCGGCCAGCACCGTGACTTCGCCGGTCTGCTCGTACCGGACCACGCGGCGGCCGCCGTGCTCACACGATAGCTGGCGGCCGTGCCAATCGAACGTGTTGCCGTTGCTGTATTGGGCCGGAGAACGGAACTGGCTCACGTGCCCGTCTTCTTCAAGGAAACGCATCTGCCGGTTGTTGGGGATGTCGCTCCAGATCAGATAGTTTCCGGCACCGTTCCAAGCCGGACCTTCCGCCCACAAATATCCGGTGGCCAGACGCTGGATGGGCGTATTCCCCACTTTGTACTTGGCAAAGCGTTTATCCAGCACCAACACATCCGGATCCGGGTAGCGCGTGGGGGTGGTCCCGCTAAAATCGCGGGGCGTGGTCTGGGCGGCGGCTACGCCTGCGAAAGCTGCGCCCAACAGGGCTCGTCTGGTGAACTGATCGGCTGGCATGTGTGCCCGCTATCTTATCGCAAAAGCCGTACTTTGTTGGATTCGCTATCGCCCACGTAAACCGTTCCGTCCCGGGCCACGAAAATGCCATGCGGGCGCGAGAGCCGGCACTTCAGCGGATCGCCATCCGGTCCGTCACCGCGCACGCCGGTCCCCAATACGGTGGTGATCACGCCGCGCGCGTCTATCCGCCGGATGGTGTGGTTTTCGGTGTCGGCGATGTACACGCTGCCATCGGGGGCGCAGGCGATGCCCTTGGGACCATTGAACCTGGCGTCTACGGCCGCGCCGCCGTCGCCCGCGTATCCTTTTTCGCCGGTGCCCGCGAAGCGCACGCCGTCGCGGTAGACCGCGTTCCCTTCGCGCAGCACCACGTACATGTGCCCGGCCTGATCGAAGGCAATCGCTCGCGGACCCTTCATGGGTTCGCCCAGCGTCGAGATCTCTCCGGTCTTCGGGTCTACGCGCCGGATCCGGTTGTTCCCGATATCGCAGATCAACAGCCCGCCGTCGGGCGCGAACGCGATGCTGTGGGGCTGCTTCAGATCCTGGGGACCGGCAACGGTGGTGAACGCGCCGGTCTTGCGGTCCACCCGCTGGACGATGTTGGCGGGCATGTCGTCCACCAGCAGGTTGCCAGCAGCGTCGAACGCGATCTCATACGGTTGCTGGAATGGCCCGATCCCAGTGGTCTCGTGGGTTTTCAGGTCCAGGCGCGTAACCTGATGGCCGTCGATCTCGCAGATGTAGAGCGCGCCGTCCGGGCCAATACCCAGGCCGTAGGGATTCTCGGCGGCCAGAATAGTCTTCACCTGCGCGGCGTTAGCGGCTGAAAGGGAGACCAGAATCAGATAAAGAATCAATCGCATGCAGCACCTCGTCCACGGAAATAGTTTCAAGCTGGCCGTGCTGGCCGTATATGATCCGGACATGGGGCCCGCGGGGAGCCCAGATCGCCGGATCGGTTGGACCAAAAATCGCTACAACCCGTGCGCCCGCGGCCGCCGCAACGTGTGTGATGCCGGAGTCGTTCCCCACGTATACACGCGATCCTGCCATCCAGGTAGCCAACTCGTATAAGTTATCAAATCGACGCGCCTCAGGCAGGGATTCCTCCGGGCCGGCACACCACTCCACGGGATAGGCAAGGCGCTGAGCCAGTTCACGATAGTGGGGGAGCGGCCAGTTCTTGCGCGGGCTGCCGGAGAACGGATGGAGCACCGCGCGCTCTTCCGGGGCCGGATGAACCGTTACGCGGGGCCGGGCGGGCATGGGAGCGCCCACTTGCCGGGCGAAGAAATCCGCACAGTGCGGGGGGCCGCCGGGCGGGGGCAGCGCGTCCAGGAAGACGGCGTCCGGGAGGGCGGCACGGAACTCCGGACGTTGGGATCCGTACCAGGAAATAATGGAATCGAACCCAGCCAGATCCGTCAGCAACCGGGCCGGCGCGTCCACCTCCGGCAATCCCAGCATATCCAGGCCCGTGGACGCGATTGACCGCACGCGATTCGCAAACTGCACCAGCGGCACCACGGCGGAAGGAACCCAGACTTCGGTGTACTCCGCGCGCAGAAATTCCATGGCGGGCAACGCGAGCACGCAGTCCCCAATTCCGCCCGGCCGGATGATCAATCGCCGCAATCTAGTATCATCGCCTAGATGCTTACGTTGCGAATCTTATTTGGCTTTGTTTTTTCAATTGCGCTCCTGGCGCAGCCGTTTGACCTGGTGATCGCCAACGGGCGCGTGATGGACCCCGAATCCCGCCTGGACGCCATCCGCAATATCGGAATCCGCGCCGGCAAAATCGCCGCGGTTTCCATCCAGCCCCTAACTGGGCGGTCCGTCATTGATGCCAAGGGTCTGGTGGTGACAGCCGGGTTTATTGACCTCCATAGCCACGGCCAAACGCCGGAAAACTACGACTACAAGGCGCGCGATGGCGTCACCACGGCACTGGAGCTGGAGGTTGGCGTCTCGCCCGTCGGCCCGTGGTACGCAGCGCGCGAAGGGAAATCCCGCATCAATTTCGGCGCTACCGTGGGCCACATCCCGGCCCGCATGGCCGTGATGCACGATACGGGCACGCTGCTGCCACGCGACGTGGTGGTGAACCAGGCCGCGACGCCGGGCCAGATCGCCGAAACATTCACCCTGCTCCGGAAAGGCTTGGAGGAAGGCGCGCTGGGCATTGGCACCGGCATCGCCTATATCCCCACTGTGACCCGGGAAGAAATCCTGAACCTGTTCGAACTCGCGGCGGCCCGCAAGGTCCCCATCTACGTCCACATGCGAAACAGCGGGCCGGTGGAACCCGGGGCCATGGATTCG
>JBBQUE010000501.1:0-3708 GCA_038212805.1 Bryobacterales bacterium
AACTCGTCGGCGTCGGCGAACATCGACCGCCGCAACATCCCCAAGGTTGGGACCTCGCGCACGTCGTAGATGGCCATACGCTCGAAGACATCGGCGGCTCGTTTGGAATCGAATGTAGCGAGAGCTTCCGCTCGTAGATCTACATATGTATTCCAGTCTTTCTTCTCCAGCGCCAGAAGCATACGGTTGCGCAACTTGTCTTCACGCTTGGAGCAGGCCAGTAGAAGACCGGACATGTGCTCGACGCTCTTTTGGCGGGCGTCGATGGCTTCCGTGAGGCTGACCGAGGCCGGCACATGGCCAGCGACTGGAATGTAGTACTTTCGCGCGCGCTCTATCAGCGCGAAGTAGGCGTCGCGCGGTACGCCGGAGAGCACCTTGATAAAGTCGACATCCATGTTGTCGAGCCGGTCGAAAGTGGCGCGCGCGTCGTTGGGACCGTTCACGACGATAACGGGAAGCTTCGGATCGTCCGAGGGCGCGCCGTCCACCGCCGGGCCGCACGTCACGATATGGGGACCCAAGAGCTTGCCCTGTTTTATCTCATCACGCCAGTGATTCACCCATCCCAGATTGCTGCCCATGTCCCGAACCCCGGTGACGCCGTTGGCCAGGAATAGAGGGAATTGGTTATCGCGATACCAAAGGTGGACGTGCATATCCCACAATCCCGGGATGGCGTATTTGCCGGCGGCGTGGACGATGTGAGCGTTCGGGGGCATCGGGATCTTGATCCCGACAGCGGCAATTTGCTTATTGCGAATGAGAATGGAACGGTGCGGGAGCGCCGCGCCGGTGTTCACGTCGATTACAGTGACATCCTGGATCAGGAGGTCCGCACAGGGTGAAACAGACGCAAGTGCGACCAGGAAAGCGAGAGACTTCCACCACATCTATGAAGCTATGATGGCATGCGCGAAGCTACCGCCTTTTGCGGTGAAATAAGACGACCGCCGATAAACCTGCCGCGAACATTGTGATGGTCGCAGGCTCCGGAGTACTGAGCGGCGCGGCGAGGGGAATCGGATCGACGAGAAACGCCTCGGTCTGGCCGTTGAATGTGCCACTGCCCACGATATCCCCGGCGTCGTTGATGCCGAAAGCCTGCTGAAGAACCCAGCCCGAGTCGGCCGGGATGAGGCTGTTTAAATCCCTGAGCTGGCCGTTGTAATACAGGAAGGCATGTTGATCCGAGCTGCCGGGAAGCCAACTGTAGCCCACGATCGCACCCAGGTTGTTTATACCGTAGGCGTAGCTGGAGACGCCGCCGAGTGTGCCAAGGTCAACGAGCGCGTTGCCTGAAGTTACAAATGCATGGTCGTAACCGCTGGCCACATTCGCGTGTCCGACCACTTGGCCCGCATTGTTGATGGCGGTCGCATAGCTGTTGTTCCCCCCGAGGGTACCCAACGCTTTGATGCCAGAGTTGGCCGTCCAAACGAAGCCACGGAACGAACCACCCGCGATGCTGCCGTAGCCTGCTACCGTGCCGGACTCATTGATGGCGTAGGCGGAGCTCCAGTTTCCCGTGGGAAGGGTTCCGAGCGATTGCATCTCGCCGTTGGAATACAAGAACGCTTGGCCATTTCCGCCCACAGCTTGGCCGGAGGAGTTGATATCGAGTCCGTAAGACCCGGCCCCAAGGTCAGTTGTGCCGTTTGATGTCCAGAGCATTCCGTGCGCTTGGCCGCCGATGTAGGATGTTCCGACGACAGAACCCGAATTGTTCACGCCATAGGCGAGAGACTCGGATGCGGTCGAGCCGTTTAGATCCTTGAGTATGCCGTTGCCGCTGGTGGTAAATGCGTGGTTGTCGCCCGTTGCCGTTTGCGCCCATCCGACAACAGTCCCTGAATCGTTGATACGGTAACCAATCCCGGATGCGCCTCCAAAGCCACCAAGGTCAATGACGGCGATCGAACCCGCTTGCAGCAGACCGACGCTAAGAATGGCGAGACAAAAGGTCTTCATACGGAAACTCCCCAGGGTGCGACACTCAAAGTGAAGCGTGATGTGGACTGAGTATCACACGCTGGGAGGCCCCAATAGAATACCCGAAGGTGCCAATTTTGGGAAACGATAAATGCAGTACTGAGCAGCTATGCTGTTGATTGCGGACGGTCTAGTGCCGTTTTTTATACCGAATAGAACCGGTGTCTACATAGCGTAGAAAAACTCTTCATACGCGACTTTGCCTTCGGCGACTTTATAAACCGCAACCTCTTCCATCTTCATTCTTTGGCCGGTTGGCTTGAAGGTGATGTCCATTTTGAAAGTCACGGTGAAATAAGCGCCGGCGACGAGCGGACCCTCAACTGTGGCGGAGTGAATTTCGTGGTTAGAAGTCCACCATTCGCCCTTTGCGAGAACGGCCGGAAGGCCCTTGGTCTCGCGCGAACCGCCGGGAGGCGCGGCAGCTTCCATGCTGACGATATCGGGGGAGTAGAGAGCCTCGGTGGCTTCGTGGAATTTGCCTTCTTTGCAGAGTTTAACGAGCTTGTCCGCAACTTCCTGTGTGGTCATGGTCGATCTCCTGATTAGAATTTTGACGGGACTTCACCAAGAGGCTAGCACAGTGGGCAGATCTCCTCGCGGGTGAGGAATGGTGAGTAATCCTGGTGTTAAGCTCATAACTATTACCCCGTTCTATGCCATCTCATCTACCGGTTGCCGGCCTTCTATTTCAGCTCATTTCCAACCAGACTATGATCCCCAAAACCGACAAGCCCCCGGTCGTTTTTTTGAATGGGTATCCAAATACCTGCGGAGGGGCTCAGTTTGTCGGCACCTTCGGGAAGTTCGATCCGTGGGTTCAGGCGACGGGGCGAACGAGCCTAATTTTTGACAACTGCGTCTACCCGGACAAACCGCCAATCGAGGAACTGGGCAACCGCTTTCGCGAATACCTGGCCAGCCTCAAGTATCAGGATGGCACCGCGGTGAGTTCGGTGGACGTGGTGGCTCATAGCATGGGCGGATTGATCGTCCGCAGCTACCTGGCCGGCAAGCAGACCGACCCAGGGGTGTTCCAGCCCCCAGTGGTTCCAGGGATCCGCAAAATCGTTTTTCTCGCTACGCCGCACTTCGGTACCCCGATTGGTAACTTGTTTGGACTCGATGTTCAGGCCCGGGAACTAGGCAGCGGGAGTATCTTCGTATTTGATCTGGCGACCTGGAATCAGGGAACGGACGATCTACGCGGGATCGATTCGTTGGCGCTGATTGGCAATGGGGGTACCGGGAGAGCAACGAGTCCGGGACTGGACGATGGTCTTGTTTCGCTCACGAGCGCCTCGCTTGAGTTCGCGGAACCAGGGAAGACGCGCATTATCCCGTACTGCCACACCAGTTCTACTTTACTGACGCTGGGGAACCTGTGCCCACCGAACGCGCCTAGCATCGCCACGGGAGCAAGCGCCAGCGATACCAACGTTGTGGCTACGGTTTCTTTTTTGAACGATACACAGACTTGGAGCAGCATCGGCCAGAGCCCGCAACAGAACACGTCACTTGCGAGCGGGGGCGGGCTGATAGCTCGCGCGCGATCGGCGAGCAACCAGTTGCTGCAAATTCAGAGCGCCAAAGCCGGTAAGGATCTGAACACCGCGGGC
Organism: Bryobacterales bacterium; assembly: GCA_038212805.1. Taxonomy (GTDB): domain Bacteria; phylum Acidobacteriota; class Terriglobia; order Bryobacterales; family Bryobacteraceae; genus JANXQZ01. The sequence goes on from JBBQUE010000501.1 coordinate 3,612, forward strand.
AATGCAGTTGCATGGACCGACCTGCTTCCGGCTCAACCTACCGATCTTATTCTGGCCACGTCATCGGGTACGCTGGAAAGCAAGTTCACCCTGCCCC
>JBBQUE010000502.1:0-3699 GCA_038212805.1 Bryobacterales bacterium
GCCGGTCTTGGTGGCGGTCAGCACCGCCCGGTTGGGCTTCGCGAGGGCTGCCCTGGAACCGCCGCTGGCGCTGGTCATGTTCACCACCAGTTGCCGGTCCACATGCACCCGGTCCAGCAGCCCCGCCAATTCCGCATCCGAAAGATCCGGTCCCGGCAGATTGAATTTGTACACGGATCCATCGAACGACCCATGCCCGATCATCATCACCACCAGCGCATCCGCCGGCTTCGCTTCCTTGGCAAACTCCCCCAGCACGCTCTGGATCTTCGCCCGCGTGGCAGCCGGACCCGTCAGCGTCTCCACTTTGACATCGCTACCCTGCGCGCGCACCAGTTTATCGATGTCCTTGGTCCAACTGGTAAAGCGCGTTTCATACTCCGGCTCGCCGCCCAGTCCCGCGATGGTGAGATAGAACGTAGTGCCGGGTAACAGGCCCGCGGTCATCAGCAGTAAAGCAAGCGTTCTCACACCACCCCCCATTTCCGGCGCAGCAACCATTCCGAGCCCCGCAGCAGCAGCGCCAGCAGAAAGAAGATAGGCATATTCCACAGGTCTTTTGTTTCCCGCACCGTGATCCCGGCTTCCGAATACGAGATGTCTTCGCCCAACTTCTTCATTTCCGTGGGCCGGTAATAATGGCCGCCAGTCTGCGACGCCAGTTTATCCAGCAGCTCACGATTCTGTTCCAGGTGGAAGTTCTCGGCCACGCCATCTTCACGCCGCACCGTCACCACATCGCGTCCCAGTTCTTCCGTTCCGCGCCTGGCGATCACTTCCGCGATGGACGATCCCGGCTTGTTCGCGCTCCAATCGCCCAGATAAACGCCCTGCTCAATCGGGTCCGGGTGCATTTCCACGGTCTGCTGCGATCCGTCGGGCCCTACGATATGGGCTTCCACCTGCGCGTCGCTGGTGGAAAGGAATGTCGTATCGCGCACCTCCGCCCGCAAATGAACGTCGGCCTCATCCGTCAGCACGGCCTTCGAAACGGAAGCCACCACGCGATTCGGCGTGTCGCTCACCAGCCAGCGCAGCAACTGACGCCAGAAGAATTCATGCGTCATGTCTTCCACCGGCTGCAACATCTGCCAGCGCCAGTCGCCGCCGGTGGCAAACACCGCCGTGCGGCCGCGCCCGTAAGTTTGGGTAATCAGCAGCGGCATCTTGTGCCCCGCCGCCACCATATCCGCCAGCACCACGGCACCTGGTTTCGGCACACCAGGCTCCTGGAAATTCATCAGGTAGGGAAGCTTCTTCCAGCGTTCCACATTACGGTCGGGGTTCTCTTCCAGGCGCGTGATCAGGCTGTCCCGGCCCGCCGCGGTCAACTCCGCGGTCGCCGGATCCCGATGAAACGTGCCCTTGCGGTCGGGCAACTTCACCGGCAACCAATCGGAAAATGGAGCTTTGGCATACCCGCCATCCGCCAGCGAAGCGCGTCCGCCCAGGAACAGCAGCCCGCCTCCGCGGCGATCCACGAACTGCTGCATTAATTCCTGCTGAGCCGCGGTAAAGTAATTCGCTTCCACGCTGCCCAGAATGATTCCCTGAAAGCCAAATAACTGCTCCACCTTGGTGGGAAACCCTTCCTGCAGCTCGTTTTCATTCGCGATGCCCTGCCGGTACAGCTTGTTCTGGGTGGTGCGCAGGACCGAGACCACTTCAATATTCTTGTCGTCCTCAACCGCCCGCCGCAGGAACTTATAATCCCAGCGTGGCTCGCCCTCGATATAAAGGATGCGCGGCCGCGAATTATCCACGTTCACCACGCGGGTCAGCTTGTTGTTTTTCTGGTTTTCTTCATCCGTGAATGGGTCAACCGACAGTTCAATGTTCTTTACGCCCGCCTCGCCCGCGGTGAACAGCACGGCCTCGGTCTGCCGGGTCACATCCGCTTTGGCGACCACGTCGCTGGACCCCAACACCTTGCCGCCCTCTTTCACCGTCAAGTGCAGCTTACGCCCGTTGTAACCCCTCTGGCGAAAACTGATCTGGGCCTGCAGGCGCGACTTCGGCAGGGCCTTGGCGGGAATCTGAACGTCTTCCACCTCAATATCGCGGTCGAACTGTTCGCGTCCAAAACCGACCGTGTGGATGGGAATGCGCTGCCTGCGAATCTCGGAAATCGTCTCCAGGTCGATCCCCCCGGAGTTATCGGAACCATCGCACATCAGCACCACCGCGCCGATCGGCAAGGTGGCCGAATCCACCAGCACTTCCTTTAACCCCGCGGCCAGATGGGTGGCCGGAAGCGTAGCGTTTAACGGGTCCGTTTTTTCAATCCGCTCCACATGGTCGCCCAAACGGTACAGGCGAACCTGGAATTTCTCCTGTAGCTTTTTCAGCAGCCCGCCGTTCAGTGTTCGGAGCACCATGTCGTGACGGGTGTTGCCGTCGTCCTTGGTAGCCATGCTCCGGCTGTCGTCCAGTAGAACCGCTACAATATTCTGGCGCGGTTTCAACGTGGCCACGCTCAGCGCCGGCTGCCACAACATCAACAGCAGCAGCGCAACGAAGAGCGCCTGCAAAGCCCATACCGCAATCGTCTTCGGTCCACGCAGAGACGGAGCTACGGACTTGCGCCGCCGCCAGATGGGCCAGCCCAACGCGACTGCGGCCGCCAAAACTCCGAGCACCCAGACCCACGTTGGCCACGCGGTAAGAAACACTAAATTGCCCTTCGCGAAGAGGCTGGAAGGGTACTTAAACAGGAATTCAAACATTAGCTTTGGTGTCCGGCCGGGACGCGTGGTGCCCAGAGTACCATGACGGTTTAATGAGTCATGGCGTATACGACGTAGTTCACTCCAATTCGAAAGCCTAAGGCTGAGTATTTCTCAGGATACAGAGGATCGTCGGCGTGCTCCCACGAATCTCCTAAATCCATGTTATGGCACATAGCCACCATTAACCGGCCGCGGTCATCGTAAATGCCCCTCCAGCGAGGTTCCATTCCATCATGTTCATACACTCGGCCCGTCTCCAGGAACTGCGCTCCGGGCACCTGATACCGGTCGTCCAGATCGAAAATAGTGTGGAATATGGGATCTTTGTTATCGATCTCCACCACCGGCCGGTCGGGAAATACCCTGCTCATGCTGCGCATAAAGTTGGCCCACTCGCGCGTACCATGGAAGTCGTCACACATGAAAAATCCGCCGCGCAGCAAGTATTCGCGCATCTTTCGGCATTGATCGTCCGTCAGGTCCCAATACCCCACTTCCACTCCGTAGAGCCACGGCCAGTTGTACACGTCGTCGCCATCGTCCAGGCTAATGGGTTGCTCCACGGAACGTACATGGATGCGCGTCAAGCGCCGCAGGGCGGAAGAAAAATGCCGGTCGGAGCGCGGGTAGTCCATGGTCCAGCGCGGATAGCTCACAATCGCGGGATAGATTAATCGTCCGAACACCCATTCGGTCTTTTCCTGATAATCGGGAGGGAGCGGAAAGTCGTAATATTCCACGGCGGGGAACTGGCGGAAGGGTTTTTGCGCGTGGATAAAACCAGCCACGATCAATCCCGCCGCGATAAGAAACAGCCAGTTGCGACGACGCATCAGATGGTAATTATTCAGACGCCGGAGCCAGCCGGAGGGTTCCAGCCGAAGCCCGGTCAACATTTCCTTCTCTTAATGATAGCGCTGGGAAATCTCACGCCACTGTGACGCAGCCGTGTCCAGCCGGACCTCGTTTC
>JBBQUE010000503.1:0-3696 GCA_038212805.1 Bryobacterales bacterium
CGAAGGCGTCCCCTTCACGAACCGCCACGCAGCCGCCAGAGATGGGCGTCGTCATCCCCGAGGGCAAGTGGCGAGAGATGGAGCGTGCCAACGTGATGGCCGCCCTGCGGCAGGCGCATGGAAAGATTTCGGGCGAAGGCGGCGCGGCGGAACTCCTTAACCTTAACCCAGGCACGCTGGCCTCCCGGCTGAAGGCCTTGGGCATAAATAAGAGGACACACTCGGTGACGAGGGGCACGAGGGTGGACGGTATTTCCTGATACCGGGCAGAAGTAAACTCTCCTAGACCAACGGCTGTTGCATACTCAATGCATGCGTAAACGCGCCTTGGCTATTTCCATCTTCGGATTCCTGCTCGCAGTTGCTTATCAGACGGCCCAGTCTCAGCCTGGGGGGAACCGCATTGAACAGAATCGAATACGGTCGGCCCAGTTCGAAAAAGAGGGTTTGGCGCAGCCTTTCAAAGGCATCACTACCAACGGGACTGTCCAGCCTGGCCTGTTCGCGATCCAATCAACCGGGGTTTCCACCGAACCCGTGCGCCAGGCCGCTGGCCGTTTCCTGGCCGCGCTGACGCCGGAGCAGCGCAAGAAGACAACCTTTCCCGTGGATGACGACGAATGGCGCAAGTGGATGAACCAGGACTTCTACGTACGCCAAGGCGTAGGTTTCGACGAAATGAAGGACGCCCAGAAGGACGCTGCCTTTGGGCTGCTGAAGGCCGCGTTGAGCGCCAAGGGGCTGAAGCTGTCCCGCGACATCATGCGGCTGAATTACACCCTGGGGGAACTGAATAACAACGATTTCGAACGCTATGGCGAGGGCGCCTACTGGATTACGCTGATGGGCGAACCTTCTAAAACGAAGCCATGGGGCTGGCAACTGGACGGCCATCATTTGATCATCAATTACTTTGTGCTGGGGGATCAGGTGGTGATGACTCCGGTGTTTACCGGGTCGGAGCCGGTGATCGCGCCATCGGGTAAGTATCAGGGGACGGCAGTGCTGCAGGAAGAACAAAGCCTGGGCTTGAAAATGGTCCGGGCGTTGGACGATGGGCAGCGCGTGAAGGCGGTTTTGAACTCCGCGAAGACCAGGAACAATAACCTGACGGAAGCGTTCAAAGACAACGTGGTGCTGGACTATGCCGGCGTGAAGGCCTCGGCGCTGACGGCCATCCAGCAGGAGCAGTTACTAACGCTGATCGGTGAGTATGTGCGGAACATGGACGACGGGCACGCCAAATGGAAGATGGACGAAGTGAAGCGCCACATTGGCGACACGTACTTCGCATGGATCGGCGGCATGGACGATACCAGTGTTTTCTATTACCGGGTACAGAGTCCCGTCATCCTGATTGAGTTCGATCACCAGTTGCCGGTTGGATTGCGGTCGGGCCGGGGCGTGCCCAATCATGAGCATATTCACACCGTGGTGCGAACGCCTAATGGAAACGATTACGGAAAGGATTTACTCCGCCAACATTACATGACGGCGCACCTTTAAACAGAGCGCTGGCGATTCCAATAGAACAGGAGCGCGCCCACAATGTTGGCTCCAATGACGACGCCGGCCAGTTTCGCCACGAACCAGAACCAGCTCTCGACAGCGACGATGGGGAACAGGGACAGCACGCAATAGAGCAGCGTGACAAGGAACTGGAAGCGGCCACTATAGTTAGCCAGAGGGGCGGGCGTTCGGGGGCCCGGCGAAGGCCGAACAGCGGGACCGCGAACATCACCAAGTACGCGATGCGATAGAAGATGCCGGAGGCGTTATCCAACAATTGGAACGCCTCCTGATGGCTCACGCCGATCAGGCCCAGCAGCCCCACTGTGAGGATCATGCCCCCCACAAACAACGTGGAGTTGACCGGGGTGCGGTAGCGCGGGTGGAGATGGCCGAACCACGCGGGAAGCAAGTGGTCCCATCCGGCTACCATGGGCAAGCGGGTGCAGCCGGCGACGGCCAGCGTGGCTGCGCCGATATGCCGCCCGGCCAGCAGCAGGATAACGGCAGCCCCGATGGGTCCGGCGATTCCGATGCGTCCGAGCCCCAGGCTCAGCACTTGGGGGATGGGACCCACCAGATCGACGCCATCTGGGCGATGACCACGGAGAGCCCGATACTGCGGGCTGGATTGCGGCACTCGCCCGCCAGGATAGCGACATACTCAAAGCCGCTGAATGCGCCCATGGACATCTTTCCGAAGACGTTCAGGCTGAAGAGCGAGAGGGCCGGCAGCGTGAGTTCGAACGGGCGATAATTGCGCAGGCCGCCTCTGCGATACGCGAGAAACGGCAGCAGAATCAGAATCCCGAAGGTGAGGATCTGCATAACGCCGCCCGCGTTCTGGAGCCACTTGCCAACACTCAGGCCCAGCGTGGTGACGACGGTAAGGCCAACGGCCGCCGGACCCAGGGCATAGGCCAGGTTCGTCGAGATCATAACACCGATGGCGGAGATGAACAGAATAATGTAGAGCCACAGGTTCCAGCCGACCAGGAAACCGGCAAAATTGTTGAAGCCCAGCCGGGCCCGTTAGTACAACCCGCCTTCAAGTGGCATAATCCGGTTGAGGTAGACGACTACGGTGGTGAGTGGCAGGTAAAACAGCAAGATGGCTAGCAGCCAGAAGGCGGTGTGGGAGGATCCCAACTTGGCTGCGGTCGCTACCCAGGCCGACCCCACCACGTAGAGAATCTGGATAAGAACCAGGTCGCCGAGACCCAAGTTCCTTTTTGAGATCGGAAGAAGAGTCCAATGGTTTAGTCCAACGGTTTGACCATGAGTGTAGCGTATGGAAACCAAGAGGCAGAACGCCAGCTGCATCGCGGTGGACCGGAAGCCATCGCGCTCTGCCAGCAAGCGGTGGCTTTGTTTTGCGAAGTGGATAATCCGCTGTGGTTTGCCCACACCGTGCGCCATCCGGGGGACGTGTACGTAGAGGGCGGTGAGCCGGATCTGGTGAACGCGATCTAGAACCTTATCAAGATCGGAGCACGCGAGCTCTGGAGAGAAGCCCGGGATAGCTACCGTTTCCTGGGAACCGAGTACGGGTGGCGAAGAGCCCTGCGTACCTGAAGTCGAAATAATAAGCGCAATTCATGTTTGCAAGCATCTATGTGCATATGGAACAAAAACCTGAAACCCAAACTTGGCCTGATCTCGCGATCGGCCTCTATGACAAGCTCACCGGACGTGGCGCGGAGATCACCTATGAAATGCACAACCTGGAAGTCTCTATTCCGAGTTCGGCGTCAGACACAGCCCATCACGCCGTTTGGAAAGTGAACGGGACCGTTAAGATCCGGACCAAGGATGACACGACCGCTCCCCGCGCTTGATGTCGATCTGGTGGTAGAGCACGAAGGTTACCAAGCAAAGCTGCAAGGTTCCGGGCGGGATTTCGTAGCGGTGTTCGATACATTGGCTTCCCTGGTGCACTTCGTGCGAGCCGCCTATCCATTTCGCAAGTCCCTCCCGTCCGAATATCGCTTCCAAATCGAGTGTAAGGGTTTTCGCTTCCCGAGAATTGGTTAAACAAGGTTGGTGATTGCCGTGGCAGAAGACCGCGTGATTGCAATTGCAGGTTCCACCGGTTATATTGGTGGCCGCCTAGCTCCAAAGTTGCTCGAAATGGGATTTTCGGTGCGGTGCTTAGTACGCTCCCCCGGAAAAATCGAGGGTCGGCAT
>JBBQUE010000504.1:0-3692 GCA_038212805.1 Bryobacterales bacterium
CGCCCTCGTCGTCCACCTTGATCATCCCATCGAACGCCCCAAAATACACCCGTGCCGCATTACCCTCAATCCCCAACAACTCCGCCAATCCAGCCGCCCGCTCCACCCGGTCCGCCATCTGCTTCATCTCCAGCAGCCACATTGGCTTGGGCTCCAGATGGTTCCGCTGCAGCATCACCCTCTGATTCCGGATCTTGCCCGCCACCAACTGCTTCGCCAGCGACAACGCAAAGCCCGCATTGTCCGCCAACCGGAACTGTGTCTGCCGCAGGAACACGTTCTTCGTGTTCATTCCCGAAGCGATCCCATAAAACCACCCGCCCATGGAAAAGAAGCATACCGGAACCTCTTCCTGCAGTAGAGTCTGCAAAGCTTGCGTGGTTAATTGGATATTCCCCATCAAATTAACCTGGCACGTCTCCCCAATCCGTACCTCCTGCACCAGCTTGTCCTTATCCTTTATCTGCAGCACCTCGCCCGACTTGCCCACCCGCAGGCCCGGCGTGTTCACATACAAAGGTTTCTTCTCTGTCCGCACGGTCATCATCCGCCGGATCTCCGGCATCCCGCTACCGTTATCTCGGGCCGCCGGCTTCTTCGGCGTCCATGCTGCGCCGTCGCTTCCGAAGAGCAGGAGTTGCTCACCAGCCTCGTCCCCGCTGGCCTGCCGCAGGTAGTTCGTCTCATCCGGCAGACAGATCCCCACCATGCTGCACCCTGGGCACTTCGGAGAATCTTCCAGCGGAGCCGGAATATCGCCGTATGCAGCCAGCCCCCACGCGGCCGCTACCGCCGTTTCTGCCTCTTGTATCACGGCGTCGGAGAACTCCACCCGAACCCTCTGCTTCGTTTTGGAATAGTAGGCCACCCCTTCGTCACTACGGTATCCGCTCTCCCGCAGTACCAGACCTTGCAGTGCCAGTTGGACGCGATCCGACGGCCAAAGCTCCAAACCGCCGTCCGTCTCACGTGGCTTTCCATGCTTATAGTCCACCGGAGTAGCTAAACCGCCATCAGCCTCAATCAGGTCCAGCTTGGCGATCACCTTCAGCCGCTCACTGGTCAGCGTCACGGAACGGGCATGAATCTTTTCCCCCGCATCCAGATCCGCCGCCGCGGGCAGTTCAGCTCCTGGCTTATCCACCCGGCGGTGTTGATGCTGGCCTTCCACCGTATCCGCGCTGTCCCGGAACAGCCCATCCACCCATTCATAAAAGAACAGTCGGGGACAGTAAACAAATTCGTTCACCATCCGCGCCGGCAGGTAGTCGGGTAACTCCCGGCCCACGCGTCCCGGCAGAATCGGAAAGGGGAGTGCGGCCATTTAGCCTCCTGGAATCAGACAATCACGCAAGGGGCATCCAACGCCGAATAGGGTTGCCCCAGCGCCGTAATCACCCGCTCACCCCGCCCCGCCGATGGACCCAAGTCTACAAATAGAACCTGATCCTTGGAATGATGAATGATGGCGGTCAAGTCCGCCTTGCACTTTACCAGATCCTGCGCCGTGAACTGGCACTCGAAAATAGAGAATTGCAAATGGTCCCCGTAATTCCGCATGGTCTGGAATACCTTGCGTAATCGCTTGTCATCGGCAATGTCGTAGCAAACCAGGTAGGAGTTCCGCACATCAAAGACCCACAAATTGCCCCAGACCAAAATGGCAGCCATACCCAAGGCTGAAGGGAACCGGGACGTCTTCTGGAAACTCAAGCCCCAAGCCAAAACCTGCCCGCGGCGAATCTTCCTTCCGGTTTCGCCGGTATTCAACCCAGTGGAATCCACCCGGCGACATTTCAGGCCAACTTGTAACCCGTGGCTTCGGCAGTCCATGATGGCCGCACTCTAGGGCAATCTCCGCCCCCAGCCATTCCTGGAATTCGCCGCGTCCTTTTCGATAATGCCGCGGGGCAACGAATGGTGTCGAACTCCTGACAAATCTGGTTCGCAGCCGCATAATGTCGCGCAATCCATCCTCCACCAGGACGCACTTCACCGCCGGTTTGCCGTCTTCCTGCCAAAGCTCCCGAAGACCCTCTAACGCCATCCGCTCGTCAGTTGCGAAGCCATCACGGCAGTGAATGAAAATCTGATCGATTCGTCCGTCGTGGTCTACGTCCATGGGAAGAATGAAACAATGCGAATGATCTTTCAAGGGCGCGCCTGTTGCATCTTTCCCGGAAAATCGGGGCGAAACTAGGGATTTATCACCACCCATTTTGTTCTTATGAGAACCCATCAGCCTGATCCGGACTTGTTCCCCAATCTCCATGGTCGAGGTCACCAGCGGCAGCACCTTCCCATCCAGCATGAATCGTACGGCGTTTACTTTCTTCGACTGCATCAATCGCTCCCGTAAAGGCGGTTCATCCAGGCAGCCGAAAGGCCTCAGGTACGAAACACGTTCAAGGACGAGAGGATCGCTGCGCTTGTCTTGGATCAAATCGCTTGTCGAATAGGCCAGTGCCTCAATCCAAGTCTTTGCATTCTTCCCTTGGCGAGGGGGAACGTACCGATCGCGGGAAACAGCACAAGCGACTTGGACCACATCGCCATCGCCGTCTCCCATCGCCACTGGCCGGCATCGATTCTTAATCGGCACGGCGGATTCCGAAAGTCCGGCGACAACCCAACTTTCAGACCGCCCAAGGTAGTTCAGCAGATCCAGCAATTCCGCTAAGTCCTGCTTCACGTCGGTATCCAGCGTCAGCGAAGGCCAGATCATCTGGAGACTCGCATTGCGCGGAACGATTACAAACCCATCGAAGATGAGGCTCTTCTGTGTTGGGTCCTCCTTGTTGCTATTAAGATAACTGCGAGTGTGCGAGGCCGTTGCCATCGGCAGTTCATATTCCGGCGGTTGTAAGGCAAGCGCCGCCAGCACTCTTTCTACCCGCTCACAGCTCCATTCAGAACGCTTTCGCTTCCACACGTCGTACAGTCCGCGCAGCAGACGGTAGGGTGAGGGCGGCCATTCCACCGCTCCCTCATTTACATGCCTCCCCCACGGAGTCGCGTGATATCCGTGCCCTGGAAACCGGACCTCAATTGCCGTCATGAGCCTAGTCCTTCTTCGCTTTCTCTTTCAACGTCACTGGGGTCGTGATCACTGTAACTGATGGATCAGCGAACAGGCCCTCTTTCCTGCAAGCCAAAATCCCTGCCTGCACCGCCGCCAGTAACTCTGCTTCCTCCGGGATGACGAATGCAGGAGGAGCGTCGGCATGCAAGCCGTCAATCGGTGTCAGGTCACAAGCGGTACGCAGACGTAAATCCCTATTCAGGAATCGGCGCACCTTGAACAGCGCCAGCGCAATCAGTAGATCCTGCGCGGCTTTGCTAAGTCCGTAGCCCCGAATCAAAGCCAGATCAAGATTAAAATAGGCGGTAATGCGGGCCGCTGTATACTCAATCCGGCTATAGGGCACATTGCTATACACCCCTTTGTCAAAATCCGCCTCTGTCGCTTGCAGATTACCCTTCGGGTCTACGGAACTGTTCTTCACACCCCCAGTGATTACCGGTTCCACCTCGCCCGCTTCAATGAAACCAGTAATCGCGCGCGGCGTCCGCACACGTCCACCATCCAAGAGCGAGAGAAATACGCCGTGCAGCAGACAATTCGGATCATATTTGAAGAGCGTGGCATAAATCTTGCGCCAATCCAGGAGCCGGCGTTTATCGTAGGCCAT
>JBBQUE010000505.1:0-3682 GCA_038212805.1 Bryobacterales bacterium
TGCAGATCATGGAAGGCGACGTCATCCGCACCATCCGGGATAACATTCAGTACATTGCCCACTTCCACACGGGCGGTGTTCCTGGCCGGCATGAGTTGGATGGCACCCAGGAGATCAACTGGCGCGCGGTGACCACTGCCATCGCCGACCTGAACTTCCAGGGATTCATGGCGCACGAATTCGTGCCAACCCGCGATCCGCTGACCTCTCTGACTGAGGCCGTCAAGCTTTGCACCGTTTAACGTATCGGCACGGTTTAACCTATTAGGTATGAGACAACTACTTTCCGTTCTGGCGCTGGCCGGCTGTTTAGCCGCATCCGCGGTGGCAGCCGACCTTCCGCGTCCCGCGCCGGAATTGATCATCAGCCTGCCCGCCAACCGGTCTGTGAAGATTAGCGACTATAAGAATAAAGTCCGGATCCTCACTTTCATCCTCACCACTTGACCACACTGCCAAAAAACCACTCAGGTCCTGAGTGGCATTCAGAAAGACTTCCGCGCGCAAGGCTTGCAGGTGATCTCAGGCACGATGGACCCGGACCTTCCGGACCTGCTTCCGTTCATAAAGCAGTTCAACCCTGGATATCCGGTGGGGAACGTCCGGCACGAAACGGCGGCGGCGTACATGCATATCGATCCCAACGTGCGCACTTACGTACCCTTCATGCTGTTTATCGATCGCAAGGGCATCATTCAATCGTCTTATACCGGCGGCGATGAATTGCTCAAGGATGAAGCGAAGATGGATCAGAACATCCGCGGTGAACTGGTGAAGCGCATGGGGCTTACCGCGGTAGCACCGCGCCCCGCGCCGGCCGCTCCGGTCATGAAGATGGTACCTCCGGCAAAGAAATAGTTCTCATTCCAAGTTGACTGGTGCGCTTGGCGTCCTTCAGGCGCACCAGATCTGAAAATCCCCCAAATTGCTGAGTCGAACGCTTCCTGGACAGGTTAGATTCCCAATTTGTCCTTCAAGATTCTCACCCGGTCCCGCGCGACCGTCAACTCAGTACGCTTGGCGTCCTTCAAGCGCACCATCATCCGTCCCGCGAAGAGCGGGTACATCTCCAACACGTAGCCCACGTTCAGCAAGGTAGCCCGATGAATCCGCACGAACACCTTGGGGTCCAACCTCTTTTCCAGCTCCTGAATGGTATGGTCCACAATGAAGCTCTTAGCCTCAGTCGCGGCGAACGTCAGCTTTTCGTCCGCGTAGAAGTGTGAAATCCGCCCCAGATCAATAAATTCCGTGCGCTCGCCCAACCGCGAAGCGATGCGCTCCGGGTACGCCGGCACCTGTTTGGCCATGGAGGACAAGTGTGATAGCAAGGCGCGCACCTCCCGCTTGGGATCCAGTCCGCTACCTCGCAAAGTTTCGATTTTCCGCAGCGCCCGGTCAAGCTGAGCGGCTTCGATTGGCTTCAGCAGATAGTCCACCGAATTTACCCCGAATGCCTCCAAAGCATAGCGATCATAGGCGGTTGTGAACACCACCAACGGCTGCGCGTTCAACCTGGCCAGCAGTTCAAACCCTGACATCCCGGGCATCTCAATATCCAGAAACAGCAGGTCTGGCTTCGTTTTTTCAATCGCCTCCAGCGCGTCCACGGGATCCTGACTGCTGCCGACAACCTCTACCTGCGCCGCGGCCGCCAGCAACCGGGTCAGCCGCTTCAGCGCCAGCTCTTCGTCGTCTACCAGGAACACCCTCATGGAATTCTCAGCACCAGCGCTCCTGGCTGCGCGCCCCTTGTCAACGTGGCGGACGTTCCAAAGATGGCCGCCAGACGCCCTTGCAGGTTATCCAGTCCGTGCCCCGCCGGAATCGCCGCCAGGTCGAAACCAGAACCTGAATCGGTAACGGTCACTTCCAGCACGTCGTGCGGCGCACCGGCCTGAATCGTGATATTGCCTCCCCGGCGATTCGGCGCGACCACATGTTTCACGCTGTTCTCCACCAGCGTTTGTAACGCCAACGGAGGAAGCATTCGCTGCTCCAGTCCGCCGTCGACGGATATGGTGTATCGCAGCCGCTCCCCAAAACGTGCGCGCTCAATCTCCAGGTAGTCGGTCACAATCTTCAATTCGCGCTCCAGCGGCACCAGGCGGGCCTGCTCTGAATCCAATGAGAAGCGCAGCAGCGCCGCCATCCGCTCAAGCAACCGTTCCGCCCGCTGCGGGTCTTCCTGAATTAACGCTGAAATTGAATTGAGGGTATTAAACAGGAAATGGGGATGCATGCGGGATTCCAGTGACGACAGCCGTGCCTCAGTGGCCAGCTTGAGCGCCCGCTCTCTTTCCAGTTCCCGGGTGCGCAGTTGCAGCGTGGTTTGCTCCAACTGCGACCGCATCTCTTCATACACCGAGATCATGGTCCCAACCACCACGGTCACCAGCGCCGCAATCCGGACGTTTCCTCGATAGACCGCCCAGAATTCAGCTGCGCGGATCATCCCAATCGCCAGCAGAATTGCGCATACTATCAGAGTTCCGGTAACCGAGATGGCTAGCAGCAGCAGGCACCGGAAAGTCCACAGGACCGGCTTTCCGAACCTCTGCCAGGGAAGCCAGCAGAGGGGAACAATCAGGTACGCCATCGTGCCGATCACGTAGGAGTAGAAGAACGAATAGAGGAAGAAGGTCCAAATCGCATGGCGATCCTGTACTAGAAACGCGAAAAAGAAAGTAGGCAGTAGGGCACCCATCATCCCGGATATCAGGATGCGGCGCGTCCAACCGCCCACGTGTCTTCTTATTTGGTTGTATGGCATCCCAGACAACCACTCTGTGGAGTTCCGGTCTCCTTATATTTCGCGGCCTTTCTGGAATAGGCCGTGCCCGGCAGATCCTTTTCGATCCGGGCATAAAGCGCATCCGCCTTTTCCTTGTTTCCGAGCCGGGCATAGCCGTCCGCCATCCCGATCAGCAGTTCGCCGCGCGGATGGGTGGGTAGGGAGTCCATCACCGCGCTCTGCACTTCGTAGCTCTTTTCGTAATCGGACATCGCCTTTTCGATCAAAGGCTTTGCCATCTCCGGACTCGGCAGAAAACGGGAACCGGCAAAAAGAGCTGCGCCGCGCGGAATTCGCACGCCCACCCGCTCCGGAGCCAGTTCCACCGCCAGATCCATCTCTTTCATGCCGCGCTGCCAAAGCTCCATTCCGTGCTGCGGGTCCCCTTTCTGGAACAGCTGGCCGGACTGAAAATATAAACCCGCTCCGTGCCACACCAGCGCCTCCGGGTTTTTTGGACGCACCGCGAGTTCATCCTCGCACATCTTCATTCCCTGTTCCAGGGAATCCTTGTCCCCCGAAAATCCGGAAAAGAAATAGGTCCGGACTTTGAGGTCGAAACGCTCCGGCTCAGCGGCGGCCACCAGACTTCCCGCGGCAAGGGCAATCATTAGTAAACGGTTCATCGGCTCTCCTTGGCTTTCAGAGTAAGCCGGGTTCCAGCGGAAAGGTTACGAATCCGGATGAACCGTTGAATCCGCCGACCAACGCCCCTTAAGCCGGGACGGGCCGTGCCGTGCCTATACGAACTGGACGAGGCGGCGCCGGACAGCAGTTGATCGGGCAGACATCATGGTTTGGCCCATACTGTCCAATTGCACGACGCTCTGCTAGGCCCATCCGTTCGGCCACCAGTTCCCGAATCATGGAAACGAACAGCGGATTTGC
>JBBQUE010000506.1:0-3681 GCA_038212805.1 Bryobacterales bacterium
TCTGGTCCCGCGGCCGGCTTGTATGAAGTCCGCGATACCGCTCATTGGTGGCTGGATACCGCGGGTGGTCCGGTCTCCGGCTCCGACCTGCTCGCGGTCTGGGATACCTCTGCGTTTGAAGCCGATCAGGGCACTTACATATTGCGAATGGAAGTGTTCGACCAGAACGGTGTCAAGCTTCCCAGCATCCAGTTCCCGAACCACGGGGGCAATGGAACGGGTATCGATCCAGCCGTTCCGCCCGTCGTGCTGGATCACCTGGATATCAGGATCGCCATCGACAACCATCCCATGACGTTCAATCTCACCACCCCCGCTACCAACGCTTGTGGCGTGATTCCCTGGCCTCCTCCCGTTCCCTTCGACTTCCACGTGCATGCCGAGCAGCTGCATGGACGAGTGAATTCATGGCTCCTCGAGTTCGTCCGGGGCATCGACCCCACGCGTACCGCTCTCGCTTCAGCCACCTACAACGCAGGCCTCAGCCCCGTGAATGTCACCGTCCCCGGAGCGCCGCTCCTGGTTCCCGTGCCCACGTCCACCTGCGCCTATGCCTTAGCCCTCAGCGCCTATATTCACGTACGCGCCAACTGGGGCTTTATTTACTACAGCGAAATCCTGTACGCCATCGCCATCGAACGCTGTAACTGCGGTTAAGCTCGTGTCTCCAACCCCGGAGGCATCCCCACCACGGGGTGTCTCCGGGTTTTTTTTGCGTTGGAGCTACGCCGTCGTGCTACATTGAGCATTCATCGGCGTTTCATGTCAGTACAGATCTTATTGCAAGGCCGAATCCTCGGCACGGAAGCCTTCCTTCTCTCGGGTACCCCAACGGAAACCAACCTGTGTGGCCGTTTCCATTGGGTCACGCTGCTCTCTGAGGTAATTCCGCGCGCGTTGATCGCCGAATTGGGTCTTTCGAAAATGCTGCTCGGCTCCAGCGGCGCGGGACAGTTCCTGGTCGTCCTGCCGGAAGAGGTCCGCCCCCGAGTGGAAGAATTCCTCATCGCGGAGCAAGCCGGTGCCAAAGCTCTCAGCGGCGGCCACTTGAACCTGCTCTGGGCCATCACCGAAAACCTGGGCGATTGGACCGTGGTCCGCAGGCGCCTCAACGAAGAGATGGGCCGGAAAGCTGGCACGCCCCTGGCCGCTGGTTGGTCCCCGGCCACTGCAGAGCCCGCCATCGATTTGGCGTATTTCAGCTCCCTCGGTGAATCCATCCGCGACGCCGGTTCCATCGGATGGTCGCCCGAAGCCCCCGCGAAAATCGAGATCGGCGAAGGCAAACACCGCTGGCACATAGGCTCTGGACCCACCGCCGGGTCCGACTCCATTCCGATGGCCCGCCACACCGCCCTGAATGAGGACGGCCACCTGCCTGCCTCTGCTGAACTCTTAGCCGCCCGCAGCCAGGGCCACCCGGCATGGGGCGTACTGCGCGGCGACGTCGACAACTTCGGTATCCGTCTCCGCCGCGTCCAAAGCATCGAAGAGCACGTACAGATTTCGGTTCTCTACAAGCAATTCTTTGCCGGTGAACTGGAAGTCATCTGCTCCCTGGGCGAATTCTGGCGAAAAGTAACGCTGGTCTATTCCGGTGGCGACGATTTCGCGGTCTATGGTTCCTGGGACGCTCTCATCGCGTTCGCCCGCGAATTGCAGCGGCTCTTTCATCGTTTCAGCGAAGAACATCTCAAGGAATTCCCTGGCCCCGAAGGCAAGACGCTTACCATGGCGCTCGCCCTGGCCACCAGCATTGATGAAAGCCTGGTTGCGGTATACAGCCGGGCCGGCCGCAAGCTGGAAATGGCAAAGTCCACTGACAAAGATTGCTTCCATCTTTTGGGCCGCACCCTCGAATGGAAACAACTAGCCGACGCCGCCGAAACCAAGGACGACCTCACCCGCATGGTCACCGGCTTCGGTGCCGCACCCCAGTACATCCGCGAACTCTGTGCCATCTATCGCGAAACCCGCCGGCCCATGCCCGGGGAAAAGGCTGCCCGCCGTGGCGACCGTCCCTGGCGCTTTCACCGCCGCCTGAATCGTATTCTGGGCACGTCTAAATCCAAGGATTTTCAAAAAGCCCGCGCCAGCCTGGTGGCCGATCTGGTTGGACGCAATCCGGCCAACATCAAATTACGACCGTCAGGGCGCGTAGCGTTAGAATGGGCGAGACTGTCCACCGAAGAAACAATCGAAGCGTAATGAGGCATTGATGGCAGATCCACAGACAGAAACGAAGAAACCCGAAGGCCGGCGCGAAGGCCAGGGCGGCGTCGTCACGGGCCGGGGTGCGCAGCGTGAAAGCGGCGACCGCGACCGGCAAGGCGGCCGCGACCGTGGGGACGACCGTCGTGGTGGTGGTGACCGCGGCGGGGATCGCGGGGGCCGTCCCTTCGATGGGCCGCCCGAAATCGATCTGGAGAAACTGATCTCCGATCCTTTGTATCTCGATAACCAGGCGCACGGCGTCGTCAGCCGTATGCGCGATATGGATTCCGGCACCAAGAGCCAGTTGCGCCGCCTCTATAACGCGGTTCGCCGCGCGGTCCGGGCTCCCGAAAGCGAACGGCAGCATCAGTTCGTCATGCTCCGCGCGCGCTTGGCCTATACCATCGCGCGGCACTCCCTGCGCAGCCTGGATGCCATCGAGAAGCTGCTGCTCCAAGTCACCCGTAAAAACGAAGCCCGTGGCTATGAACGCTTCCGCGACCTGTTCGAAGCAATCGTCGCCTACAACGAATAACTAGGAATCTGAATGAGTTCGCACACAGCGCAAACCGAGCTAAAGCTCATCGGTAAACTAATCCTCGAAGCCGAGCTTCACTGCCAGACCGGGCTGCACATCGGAGCCGGCAAGGGCTCGCTTGAAATCGGCGGCGCGGATAATCCCGTCGTCAAAGATGCATTTGGTCTTCCCTACGTGCCAGGCAGTTCGCTCCGCGGACGTCTCCGGGCATTGTTGGAGCAGTCCTCCGGACTCGCCATCCCCAGCGAATTGGTGTACTTGTCCAAGCGCAAGGGTCAGGAAGTCCGTATCCATCAAAGCGACCGGCCGGACGACGAAGTCTGCCTGCTCTTTGGCCGCAATCCCGGCCGCATGGAAAAGGTGGGTGGCGATGCCATGGAGAGCACCGTGGCCAGCCCCGCGCGCCTCACCGTGTACGATGCCCCACTGATTCTAGAAAGCATCACGCCCCAAATGCGTGAAAATCTGGACGACGAACTCACCGAAGTGAAGAGTGAGAACGCCATCGACCGCATCACATCGCAGGCCAACCCGCGCACCCTGGAGCGCGTCCCGGCCGGAGCCCGTTTCCGCTTCCGCATGGTACTGGATATTCTCTGCGCCGAAGACCGCGCACTGGTCGTCCGGTTGGTGGAAGCGCTGCGGCTGCTTGAAGACGATACCCTGGGTGGTGGTGGTTCGCGTGGCAGCGGACGCGTCAAAATCGGTGGCGTCAGCCTGGCCTGGAGAAGCCGCGAGTATTATTCCGCCGGCGCGCCGGAGCAGGATCTACTCGCGGGAGCGGACCTCGCCGGCTTACAGGCGCTGGTATCGGCCTCGGACTTCGCGGACAAGCTGGCTTAATTCGTGAACGGAATCGCGCACAGTTTTATCGTTCGCTTCCGCCCCACCGGTCCCTGGCGCTTCGGGCCGGATTCCGGAGCGCGTGA
>JBBQUE010000507.1:0-3678 GCA_038212805.1 Bryobacterales bacterium
CAGGGCCTCCACGATCCGGTGCGGAGTTTCGTAGAACACTACCGTGAGACCCAGTTCGCGGGATTCCTGCAACGCTTTCTTGCGCTGGCCGGTTTTTGGCGGAAGGAACCCAAGAAAGGCAAACGAATCAACCGGCAAGCCGCATCCGCTCAGGGCTGTGATCACCGCCGAGGGGCCGGGAATTGGAACTACTGGAATCCCCCGCTCGCGCGCTTTTTGCACAATCCGGTATCCGGGGTCGGCGATTAAGGGCGTTCCGGCATCCGTAACCAGAGCGATATTTTGGCCCGCTTCCAGATCGCGGATCAGTTCGTCGGAGCGGGCTTGCTCGTTATGGTCGTGATAGCTGACGGTGGGTGTCGAAATGCCGTAATGTTCCAGCAGCTTATGGGTTTGCCGGGTATCCTCGCAGGCGATCCGGCCGGCTTCTTTGAGGACGCGTACGGCGCGAAAGGTGATGTCTTCCAGGTTCCCGATGGGGGTGGCGACGATGTATAAAGTCCCGCTCATGAATAAGGTAGCTTGAGTTATGGCTATAGCCCAGACTACGATAAAACCTTAGTGGCTAGTGAAAAGAAAAGCGCCGGGAGCACCGGCAAGTACTTCTGGGCCCCCCCAGGAAAACCAGTCTCAGTCCGGATCGGCCTGGATGTGATCGACCGGTTGTCACAAGATGTGATGCGTGGTTTCGGCGCTGTTCCGAAGCGGGGTGCGGAGGTTGGCGGCATTCTGATGGGCCGGGTTCATGCCCACGCGCCGTTGACTATCGAGGTGGACGACTACGAGCTGGTCCCGATTGAGTATAAGCGCGGCCCTTCGTATTTGCTTTCGGAAGGTGATTTCCAGGGGCTGGAAGAGGCATATTACCGCCTGATGGGCGCTTCTAAGGAACCTGGCAGCCGCCAACCCGTGGGTTTGTTTCGCAGCCAGACGCGGGATACTCCGGGGCTGGTTCCCGAAGATATTGCCTTGGTGGACCGCTTCTTTCCCGGACCGGAGCCGATCATCCTGCTGATCAAACCCTACGCCACCAAAGTCAGCATGGCCGGGTTTTACTTTAGAGAAGGAACCGGATTTCCCAGTGGGCCACCCGTATTGGAATTTCCCTTCCGCCGCAAAGAATTAGGCGGAGACGACCCGGGCGCTCCCCCTCCGCCACCCTCGTTCACGGAAGAAAAGCCCCTGGTTCGAACTAGCCATTCGGTCAGCCGCGAGCTGGTTCATGTGCCGTCCGCGGATTTTGCCAGTAAGCTTGAACCGGAACCGAGCCGCGTTCCGGAGTCGCCGCCTGCTGGCGCCGCACGGGAAGAGGGCCGAAGCGGCTGGGTTTGGCTTCCGCTTTCTTTTATCTTCTTTTTGGTAGGGGTACTGCTGGGATTCCAGGCGGCCGTCATCCTCCGCCCACAGCCGGTAGCTCCCAAGCCCTATGTGATCTCGCTGAGCGTTTCCAAGGATGGGCGGAATCTGAGCATCCATTGGGACCGGCAATCTACCGCAATCCGGAACGCCCTGGGGGGAGTTCTGGTGATTGACGACGGCAACGTGAGCCGGCAGGTGCCACTGAGCCGGATTGAACTGGAGACGGGCAGCGTGGTGTATCCCCCGAATACGCGCAGGGTGAAGCTTCGGTTGGATTTAACGTTTAGCGAGCGAACGGTGATGACGGAAAAGCTGGAATGGCGGGAATAGGAGGGAGGACTCTGCAAGTACCATCCACGGGGAGACGGGCAGCGTGGTGTATCCTCCGAATACGCGCAGGGTGAAGCTTCGGTTAGAATTTACGTTTAGCGGGAGTGCTGTCATGACCAGAGGAAGTACTCTTCAGGTACCATTCGTGGTAGTACAAACCGCGCCTGGTCTAGAACGGTATAACCATTGAGGCAAGGGGGTATTCCCTCCAATATGGAGGTGGATCATCCCATGTCTACCTCCACTCTTACGCTTACGCCCGAGCTCCTCCGGCAGATTGAAGTCCGAACCCACCCCAACGCTACGAAGTTCTGCCTGATGGCCGCGGATTCATCCGCGCTGATTATTTCCGTGGGGCTGAGCATTGCCTCCAAGGCACTGCTGGAAGGCGGGCTGAATATCCGGCCGTATTTGATTCTTTGGCCGTTTCTGTTGGTATTTCTGATGGCTTACGCGGCTTTGGGCCTGTATTCCATTGTTGGGCTCAGCCCGGCTGAGGAATTGCGCCGCGGAACGCTGTCGTCAGTTCTCCTCTTCCTGCTCCTTGGGGCAGCGACGGTGCCGATCCGCGGCGCTGAAAGGCAGTTCACGTGGGCTCTGCTGCTTTCCCTGGCGCTGAGCGTGGTGCTGATGCCCCTGGCCCGCGGCTGCGTGCGGCGGTGTTTTGCCGGAAAAAGCTGGTGGGGCTATCCAGCGGTAATTTTTGGGGCTGGACCTACCGGGCAAAAGGTACTGAAAGCCATCCGGACCGATATTTCGATCAGCCTCAAACCGGTGGCATTCATTGACGAGCAGGCCACGGGAGGCTACGTGCTGGGAGTTCCCGTGTTTGCCGATTACGCGTTTGCGCAGGCGTTGATCCCCTCTGGGTTGCAGGCGTACGCGATCTTCGCGGAAGGGGATTTGCCGCCGGGCGACCGCAGCGTCTTGATGGACCGCTGCCATGGGGATTTTTCGGCGATGATGGTGGTGCCTGAACTGCATGGCGTCTCCACGCTTTGGCTGAGTTCAAAGAACGTGGGCGGCATGCTGGGACTGGAAGTAGGGCAGCGCGCCTGGCATGAGACCGTGAAGCGCGCGTTTGACCTTGCCTTGGCGTGGTTATTTCGGACTGGCGGTGATGCCCTGGTTCGGACGGATCGCGGTGATTGAGTGGGTTTGGGATGGCGGACCTTTGTTCCACTGTGAGCGCCGCATCGGCTGAAGCCTGGACGGACGCGATGAGCTTCGTGGGTCCGCGGACGATTGAGGAAGGTAAAGTGCGGCACTACGGCGAGGGAGGAACATTTGCCAGGGCCGCGCGAGTTTCGCTATCCGTGAGCAGGTCCACCAAGCGGCTTCTCACCCTGCGTGGGGTTGGTGGTGGCGGCAAAAACGGTCCCGACGTAGATGCTTCCGCCGTCCAACGTTGGAGCGCTTTTGAGGAGGACATGCTGGCGGGTGCTCGAAGAGCCGGAAGGAGAGAGAAGACCGTTATGCTGCTGGCAACGCCATGTGCTGTGAGTTTTCAGAGTGTACAGGAGAGGGTCCTGCGGCATGTGCTATTTCTCTAAGCATGCAGGTTGATCTGGCGTTTGGGAAGACCGGGCTGAGCGTGACGCTTCCGGAAGGATATCGATATCAGGTGATTGAGGCGCGGGCGGCCAAGGCGCTGGAAGATCCGGGTGGGGCCATCCGTTGGGCGCTGGATCATCCGGAAGGCTGTGCGCCGTTGCGGGAACTGGCGCGCGGGAAGCGGAGCGCGGCGATTTCGGTTTGCGATATTACGCGTCCGGCTCCGAACGCGGTGGTGCTGCCGCCCATGCTGGAGATTCTGGAGACGGCCGGTATTGCGCGCGAGAACATTACCATTCTGATTGCCACCGGGCTGCACCGGCCGGCTACGGACGCTGAGATCCGCGAGATTGTGGGGCCAGAAATCGCGGCCACCTACCGGGTGGTGAATCATCACGCGCGCGAGTTAGACGAACACCGGCATCTGGGTGAGAC
>JBBQUE010000508.1:0-3675 GCA_038212805.1 Bryobacterales bacterium
ATCTGCTCGAGGACGGGGAGAAGATCCTTCATGTTGCTGATCTTCTTTTCGTGGATCAGGATGTAGGGCTCTTCGAGAACCACTTCCATCCGCTCCGCATCGGTGACGAAGTAGGGCGAAACGTAACCGCGGTCGAACTGCATGCCTTCGACGGTGGTCAGCTCTGTCACCATGGTCTTCGATTCCTCGACCGTGATCACGCCGTCCTTGCCAACTTTCTCCATCGCTTCGGCAATAATCTTGCCGATGGTGTGATCGCTATTCGCGGAAATCGCACCCACCTGGGCAATCATCGAACCGGAAACCGGCTTCGAGAGCGCCTGCACGGAAGCCACGGCCAGCTCCACGGCCTTATCGATGCCGCGCTTCATGGCCATCGGATTCACGCCGCTGGTGACAGCCTTCACGCCTTCACGGAAAATGGCCTGCGCCAGAATGGTGGCCGTGGTGGTGCCGTCGCCGGCCACATCGGAGGTCTTCGAAGCCACTTCGCGCACCATCTGGGCGCCCATGTTTTCGAGCGGGTCTTTGAGTTCAACTTCTTTCGCTACGGTGACGCCATCCTTAGTGATGGTGGGGCCGCCGAACTTTTTCTCGAGGACCACATTGCGTCCCTTGGGTCCCAGCGTGACCTTTACCGCGTTCGCCAACTGGTTCACACCGCGCAGAATCGCCTGGCGGGCGTTATCCGCGTAAATGATTTGTTTTGCCATGATATAGGGTTCTTTTGAAAGGAAAAGGAACTACTTTACGGCCGCTGTACTGGCACTCAGAACGCCCAGGATTTCATCCTCGCGCATGATCATATACTCTTGCCCATCTACCTTGATATCGCTGCCGGAGTATTTGCCAAACAGGATGCGGTCGCCAGGGTGTACGTCCAGGGCAACAATCGTGCCGTCTTCCATGCGCTTGCCGCGGCCTACAGCCACCACTTCGCCCTCCTGGGGTTTTTCCTTGGCGGAATCGGGGATGTAGAGAGCCCCGTGCATATCTTGTTTATCCTCTACGCGCTTGACGACAACGCGGTCATAAATTGGTCGGATTTTCATTTGTGCGAGCCCTCGAAAGCTCAATGCAGACCCTTTATTGTTAGCACACTTGGGGGAGGAGTGCTAATGTCTCTGGCGACACAAATTCATGCTATCGTGCCATCATGCCAGTTGAAATTAAGACCATTGGTGCCAGCGGACAAATCTCGCTCGGAAAGAAATATGCCGGCCGGATCGTTACCGTGGATCAAATTGGAGAAGGCGTCTGGACTATTAAAACCGCCCGGGTAATTCCCGATAATGAGCTTTGGCCGCAGACGCCCCCAGCACGCGTGGGTCTGGATCGCGCTTTGGAGTGGGATGCCATCCACACGCCTACGGAATCCAACCTGGACGATTTCGTCGAGCGAATTGCTGCCGTTGATAAGAGCTGATGCCAATTCAGCTTGATCTTGGGAAGCCACAACCCACGCGGGGCGAGGAACGGTGGCAACTGCCTTCCGTGCGATCACTTCCGGGCATAGCGGTTCACCTATCCGCAGGCGACAGACTGGCCCTTTGTCGGGGGTTTGCAGGGAATCGGGGGTGACTAAGACACACAACAACTAAACAGCAACTTCGATTTCTTCGACGTGCGGCGCGGGCGCCGGGATAACTTCGCCGTTCATCCGCATACCTTCGACATGGAACTCGATTGCCTCTCGCATGAGTTCACGGGTTTCCTCCAACGTAGAGGCAGCGGCCACGCACCCTGGAAGATCGGGGACATGAGCGCTATAGCCCGTGGTTGTCGGCTCGAAGAAGACCATATACCTGCTCATTTCAGCCCTGCCTGTTTGAGTATAGATGCTTCGGACTTCGGGTCCAAGTTTGCCGAAGGATGTCCGAAGATAGTCACCGTACCTGGCTTGCCGGGGTGGTGATACTGACGATGGCTTCCGCGAGTTCGGACCAGACGCCAGCCGTCAGACTCGATCCGCTTGTTGCGTCTCTGACCTTGATTCCCACCACACCATTTTGCCCCATCTGGGACCCACGTTTGGGTTGCCGTCACATACCGAGGCCCATTCTGAAACGTATACCTTATTTCCCAAGCCCCAAGATGGCTACGGTAGCGGCATGCCGAAGCTATAGCCGACACCCCGATTTCCGCCAACGAGGACCACACCAAACCGCTGCCTCGCAGCAATCCCAGATGTGGAGTAAATAAACAGCCGGATCGTTCGACGCCATTTAGAGCGGCACCGCCTCGGCCAGAACCCGCTCGCGGATGTAGCGAAGGGATCCGGGCGTCACCACCTCCACGTCGGCACCCAGCAGTTCCTTCAGATCCAGCCGAAGCGCGATCAGGTCGAAGAGCGTGCGCGCCGGTTCGAATTCCACGAGAAAGTCGACGTCGCTGCCTTCATGGTTCACCCCTCGCGCCACCGATCCGAAAACGCGAATATTCCACGCGCCATGCCTGCGGGCAATGGTCTCAATCTGCGGCTTGTCGCGATTTTGCAGGGACTCCAGGGTGACCATCGCTCCTATTCTCCTCTATGTGAAGCAATAAAGAAAATCCTGAATTTCCCGCATGAAGCTGAAACGATTCGGCCCCTACCTTCACGAAACCAGCGAACCAGGGAATTCGGGTAAAGAAAACCCTTGTCCCAAAACCCGTTTGCTAATATGCTCATCCGTGGAGATACACCGTGCCTATAAGCCCTACCTATCCTGGAGTGTACGTAGAAGAAATCCCCAGCGGCGTCCGCACCATCACCGGCGTCAGTACTTCCGTGGCGGCGTTTATCGGGGCTGCCAAGCGCGGACCCATCGATAAGGCGCAGCATTTATTTAGCTTCGCCGATTTCGAGCGGGCCTTTGGCGGGCTGGACACGAATTCGGAGATGAGCTTTGCCATCCGCCAGTTCTTCCTGAATGGCGGCAGCGAATGCTGGGCCATCCGCGTGGCCACCAATGTTATCCAGGCCAGCCGCACGTTGACGAACGCAGCGGCCACGCAGGTGCTGGATATCACGGCACTCGACGGCGGCGGTTCCGGCAACAATATCCAGGTGCTGGTGGATTACCGCACCAGCAATCCCGCCAACACCTTCAACCTGAGCTTCCTCTACCAATCTCCCGACAGCCCGGGCGACGTGATTCGCGAATCGTACGGCAACCTATCTTTAAACTCCGCCGACGCCGGTTTCGTGGAATCCGCCCTCAACGGCATCTCCCGGCTGGTGATGGTGAAGCGGCACGCTCCGTTGACCATCACCGGCGCGGGCACCAGCGTCAGCGGCGTGGCCCCGGATCTGAGCGGCCTGAACGCGCAGCATAATCAGCTGCAAGTCTTGGTGGACGGCGCATCCCCCGTCACGGTCCAGTTCAGTAACGCCGATATCGTAGGCGGACCCGCCTCGCTCGCGGCGGCGATTCAGTTACAAGTACTGCCTACCAACCCTCTTTTCAAGTGCCAGGCGGCCACCCCAGGGCCTAACCAGATGACGCTCACCAGCGGGACAACCGGGGAGTTCTCTTCCGTGCGGGTGCTGCCCGGCCTCCGCAACGATGCTTCGACAATTCTAAAACTCGGCACGGTGAACGGCGGCACGGAAGTGGACGCGGCGGCTTCAGTCCGTCCCAAGCCGGCGCCCGATTCCGCCTCGCTCACCAGCGCCGTGATCGCATCCCTGAC
>JBBQUE010000509.1:0-3658 GCA_038212805.1 Bryobacterales bacterium
AAATGTTTCCGGGCGCCCCGATGTTTTACCAGCATGAAAAGATGAACACGTTTACTCGTATCGTTTTCAGCCCAGGTCCCAATCCTCGGCCAATCGAGGAACGCTCTGTTCAGCCTAGGTACGAACCGCGGTATGAGATCCCCCCGAAATTACCATGAATCCACAACCGCTGCCGGAGAGCGTAACGTCCTTAATCACGCCCTCAGTATTCGAAGCGGAACGCGCTCAAGTCCTTGATCTGCCCCTAGAAGGGGTGAACAATTCGGAGAACCGCCTCAAGGCGCGAGAGCATGCGGCAAAGCTTATAGACGGTGAGCTGTATAAGCAGATCTATCGCACCCGTCCCGATCTCGTTATCGAAGATGACCTGACCAGACTGCTTCCGGCGTACACGCAACACGACAATCCGTCAGTGGAGTGGAACCTGAGAACACTGCGGCGGTGGGCGATGCGGCGATACGCCTTCTGCCTGGCGGAGAAGGTGAACGAACGGCTGAACCGTGTTGTGGCTGGGGAACGATTCTGGCTGATGAAGGATTTTGCGCTGCCGCGCATGGCCTTCGCCATGTTGATAGGCTATGGCGCAATGCTGGGAGCCGGCAAGACTGTGGAGTGGCTGGGAAATTTTTCGGGCTGGGCGTATGGCGTAATACTAACTTTAAGCGCGAGTGCGATCTTGGGTTTAGTTCACGTCAACGTGCGGCACCAGATCGGACGCGATAGAGCGACGAACTCGCGAACCGCACTGGTGTGCGCGATCTGCTGTGGATGGATCTGGATTGGAGTAGGAGCGATAGCAGCGTTAAGTAGGAGCGGAACATTCGACCTGAGCCAGTCGGTTCTGTGTTCCACAGTGGCCATGTTACTAGGCATCGTCGGGCAGTTTTTCTTCACAGGCAACACATCCATTGCAGAACCGTTGTAGCCCAGACGGGTTTAGCGAGGCAGCGCAGCCGACAAAGTTGTAGACAAGCCCGTGACCCTGCCCTTTGGCGAAGAACAGCTCTGGCGCGCCTGGGAGCGCGTTCAGGAGAACAGCGGCTGCGCGGGCGCGGACGGCGTCAGCGTGGACCAGTTCGCCAAAAAAGCCCAGCACTCGATCCCCGCGCTGATCGAGCGAGTCCAAGGCGGCGTCTACCGGGCGTTTCCATTACTGAAGATCGTGGTCGAAAAGCGGCACGGGTCCTCGAAAATGCGCAAGCTGCTGGTCCCCACGGTAGCCGACCGCATCCTGCAAACCGCCACCGCCCGACACCTCTCCCGCTCTTTCGAAGAAGAATTCCTGGAGTGTAGCTACGGTTATAGGCCCGGCCGTTCCGTGGACCGCGCCATCGCCCGCCTGCGCAAGTGCCACGAAATGGGCTACCGATTCGCCGTCGATGCGGATATAGAGAGCTATTTCGACCGCGTTTCGCACGAGCTGCTTCTGCAGCAACTGAGGTCACGCGACATCGAGCCAGAGGTCCTGGACCTGTTAACGGGCTGGGTGCAAGCCGAGGTATGGGACGGCCAGCGTCTGACGCGAATGGGCGCCGGGGTTCCGCAAGGCTCCCCGATTTCTCCGCTACTGGCGAATTTCTTCCTGGAGGAGTTCGACCTGGAACTGGAGAAAAGCGGCCGCAAGCTGATCCGGTACGCGGACGATCTGGTGGTTCTTTCGAAAACGCGGGACGAAGCCGAGCAAGCCATGCTGGTCACCGAATCGGCCCTGGCAGCGCTGCACCTGAAGCTGAATCGGGAAAAAACGGCCATCACCACGTTCGAGGAAGGCTTCCGGTTTCTGGGCGCTCTATTCCTGGGCGACGCGATTTGGATTCCCTGGAAGCACGAGTCCCAGAAAGGCCGCGTGCTCTTCATGGCGCCTCCATTGCCACTGGGGATGCGTACGCGTTATGAGTTCCCCGCCCCACGCGGTGGAATGGAGCTTGCGCTCCAGCGCGCCCACGTGCGGCGTTTTCGGCAGTACAAGCCAACTAAGGAAACCGAAAGGAGCCGCAATATGGCCTATCTCTATTTGACGGAACAAGGCTCGGTGCTGCGTAAGGCCGGCGACCGGTTTCTGGTGGAGAAAGAGGAAGAGGTCCTGCTGGATCTGCCCTATCACAAACTGGAGGCTGTCTTGCTTTTCGGCAATATCCAGGTGACCACCCAAGCGCTCGGCGAGCTTCTGGAGAAGGGAGTCAAGCTGAGCCTGTTCTCGCGCCAGGGCGGCTATCGAGGTTGCCTGACGCCACCGCAGGGCAAGAACGTTCCGTTGCGGCTGGCGCAATTCGAGCGGTACCGCGATCCTAAAATCGCGCTGAGCACGGCCGTCGCGTTGGTGAGCGCTAAGATCCGGAATGGACTTGCGGTGCTGACGAATTATCGCGAGAAGCATCAGGTGTCACCCGAGTTTGAAGATCGCCGCCACACCATTTCCGAATCCTTGCAAGCCTGCGGCAGCTCCGACTCCATAGCCAGTCTGGACGGACATGAAGGCGCCGCGGCGAGCGCTTATTTCCACTGCCTGATGGAGTTCAATTCCTCCGGCATGACTTGGTCCGGGCGGAAACGGCATCCTGCCACGGACCCCTTGAACGCGCTCCTGTCGCTCACTTACACGTTGCTGATGCATGAGTTGACTGGTCTGCTGGATAGTATTGGCCTGGATCCCTATCTGGGTTTTCTGCACCAGATGGATTATGGAAGGCCGTCTCTCGCTCTCGATCTGCTGGAACCGTTTCGCCATCCGGTAGCCGACCGTCTGGTATTGACGCTGGTGAACCGCCAGATGATCGACGCGGCGGATTTCCGGCCTGGCGGCGAGGCGGGCGGGCTATTCCTGGCACCGGCGCCTTTGAAGCGCTTTCTGGGAGAATATGAGCGCTGGGTGCTGGCGCGCCCTAGCGGAGCGGCTGCCGGGGACGGAGTTGCCGGCGGCTTCCGAACCGCGTTGCGGGATGAGGTAGAACGTTTTGCGGCGGCAGTGCGCGATGGGACGGAGTTTACTCCCTACCAGTGGCCTCCGGCCGGCGCTGGAGGTGCCCCATCGAATACGTGATCTGTTACGACATAGCGGACGACGGGCGGAGGAGCCGGATCGCTTCGGCGCTGCTCGATTTTGGGTCGAGGATTGAAGAAAGCGTGTTTGTGGCTCATTTGGATGAAGCCTTGGCGGCTAAGATGAGAATGCGGCTGGAGAAGCTGATCGACCGGGAACACGACCGTATGCACATTTTCGCGCTGTGTTCCGCCTGTGCGGCAAAGACGATCATATTGGGAACGGCGGAACTGGTGGAGGATCGAGAGTTCTATATCATTTAGGCAGGGCTTTGGAACCGGGTGGGACTCCGATGCCCGTTTGCACTTTGGCTGGATTATAGGGATGCTTACTGGAGAGGTATCTTTCTCCCGGAGCGCCATGCATCTAAAGCAGTTAGCGTAAATCGAAAAATGGCCATCAGGGGGAGGGGGTCGGAGGTCGAGTTAAGTCCCGATTTTCTATCGGTTTAGCGAAATTTCGCGTATGTACTCTTGCGGACAGTGGCCTGGTTAAGCCGGGGGTGGGAGAAAAAGGTGTTGTATCTTCTTGAGAATGCTGGCAGAATACTGGGGTAGGGTTGGTATAAGTGCCCCGATGAGAAGGGGATTGAAACTTCCACGACTCGGGAATGAGATG
>JBBQUE010000510.1:0-3654 GCA_038212805.1 Bryobacterales bacterium
CGCTCAATGGAACAGGGGCGGCGGCGTCCGGTTAAACGCTTCAGCCACATGAACGAGAGCACGCTGGCGACGGCCGCCAATCCACCTGCGCCGATGGTGGCAAAACGGTTGCGATCCCCGAAGAACAGGATGCACAAACCCATTAAGACCCACAGTCCGCCGTTGCCCGCATGGGTTGCTCCAACCGCCCAAAACTGAATCCATCGGGGGGCCAGCCAGTTGTTGGCCCGATGCATCAGCCGGTGGTCGCCCCGAGTAATGAAGCTAAGCATCGCCTGACTATAAATATACCTCCCTGGTGTTACATTCTGTTGAATCAAAGCGGCGAAGCGGGTCCGCAAGCTATGATGAGAGGCGGCAAGGACGATACCCTCCAGAACAGTGAAGAGGCTTGATTTCATATTCTTCGACGCGGGCGGCGGGCATCGTAGCGCCGCAAACGCGCTTAAGGCGGTGGTGGAGCAGCAGGGGCGTCCTTGGGAGATCCGGCTGGTGAACCTGCAGGAGGTTCTGGAGCCTTTGGATTTCTTTCGCAACATGACCGGGATCCGGACGGAGGATCTGTATAACCAGATGCTGAAGAAGGGGTTCACCATCGGGTCGTGGCAAATGCTCCAGGTGCTCCACTTCGTGATCCGGATGTATCACGACGCCCACGTCCGGATGATCAGCGAATTCTGGGAGAAATCCACGCCGGACCTGGTGGTTTCCCTCATTCCGAATTTCAACCGGGCATTGTTCGATGCGCTTCGCCGGGCCGACAACGCCGCCGGACGGACAAACACGCCCATGGTTACGGTGATGACTGATCTGGCGGACTACCCCCCGCACTTCTGGATCGAAAAGCAGGAACAGCATTTCATCTGCGGGTCCGACCGTGCCGTGGCCCAAGCGCGCGCGGCTGGCCACCCCGACTGCGCCATCCATCACACTTCCGGCATGATTCTGCGGCCGGAATTCTATGCGCCGGTGCAGGCCTCCCGGCAGGACGAGCGGAAGCGCCTGGGACTGGATCCTAATCTGCCCACCGGCCTGGTGCTCTTTGGAGGCGAGGGGTCCCAATGGATGAAGGGCATTGCGGAGCGGGTAAGCCAAGCCAAGCTGAAGATGCAGCTGATTTTCATGTGTGGCCGTAACCGCAAGCTTTGCACTCAAATGCAGGCGCTTAAACTGAATTTCCCGTTCTTCGTGGAAGGCTTTACCAACCAGGTTCCCTACTACATGCACCTGTCCGATTTCTTCATCGGGAAGCCCGGACCCGGCAGTATCAGCGAGGCGCTGGCCATGAAGTTACCCGTTATTGTGGAGCGGAATGCCTGGACCATGGTCCAGGAACGCTACAACACGGAGTGGGTGGAACAAAACCAGGTAGGCATTGTGCTGGATTCCTTTAAGCACGTGGCGGACGGATTGGAACGGCTGCTGGAACCGGCCGCGTTCGCCCGCTACCGCGCCAACGCAGCCGCGATGAACAACCACGCCGCGTTCGAGATTCCGGATATTCTGGATGGCCTGCTGCAAGGGATGCCGCCCGCCGAGACCCATGGCGCGCGGCATCTGATATCCTGAAGCCGCAGTGTTTAGCCGGCACTACAGAAAAGTCAAAATCCTGTTTGGGCTGACGGACATAGCCCTGACGGCGGCCGCATTCATTGCCGCCTACCAAACCCGCGCGCTGATCCATCTGGAACGTATTTTTGCCATCGATTTTCCGGTGGCTGCGCTCTTGCTGAGCCTCTCCGCGCTGTGCTGGGTAGGGATCGGCTACTGGATGAATATTTATGAAAAGCTGGATTCGGCGCACCCCAGCATTGTGCTGCGCGATACTTTTCAGCAGTGTTTCCTGGGATCCATCAGCGTTGTCGTGTTGCAATACCTGATCCGGCTGGACCTGAGCCGGCCATTCGTCATCCTGTTTGGGCTGTATGCGTGGATTTTCCTTTGCCTCTTCCGGATCGCCGCGGGACGCTGGATTGGGACGGTTCGGCGGGAATTTGGAGCCACGCATTACATTATGGTGGTGGGCACCAGCGAGCGGGCGCTGGCGCTGGGCCGGGCCCTGGAGCAATCGGCGGATTATGGCGTGGAACTGATGGGGTTTCTGGACGAGACCGCGGGCCAGGTTCAGCTCTCGAAAACCTACCAGGTGAAACCCCTGGCCAGGCTGCCCCAACTGCTGGAGCAGCACGTCATCGATGAGATTATCTTTGCCGTCGACAGCCGCCAGTTGGCCGGCATGGAAGATATATTCCTGCTCTGTGATGAGGAGGGCGTGCGGTCCCGCGTGATTGTGGATTTTTTTCCGCATGTGAACAGCGAGGTCTATCTGGACCGGTTGGGCAGCATTCCGCTGCTGACATTTTCCGCCGCGCCGCACGATGAGATCCGGCTGCTGCTGAAACGCGTCACCGACGTACTGCTGGCCGCCGCCGCGCTGGTGCTGTTGCTGCCGTTCATGGCCGCCATCGCGTTGATTATCCGGCTGACTTCGCCCGGGCCCGCCATCTTCCGCCAGGAACGCTGCGGATTGAATGGCAGACGTTTTGTTTTCTATAAATTCCGGTCGATGTGCGATAACGCCGAGGCCTTGAAGGCCCAGTTGATGCACCTGAACCGCAAGCAGGTTGCGTTCAAGATCCCCAACGATCCGCGGTTGACCCGCATTGGGTCTGTACTTCGCAAGTTTTCCGTGGATGAATGGCCGCAGTTGTGGAATGTTCTGCGCGGCGACATGTCCCTGGTGGGACCGCGCCCAGCCGTTCCCGGCGAGGTGGAGAACTATGCGCGGTGGCAGCGGCGGCGGCTTCGCATGCGTCCAGGCCTGACTTGTCTGTGGGCGGTTTCGGGCCGGGATGCGCTGGATTTCGATACCTGGATGAAAATGGATATGCAATACATCGACAACTGGTCTCTGTCTCTCGACTGGAAAATCATGTTGCGGACTATCCCCCGTGTAGTTTCGGGCAAAGGAGCCCACTAAAAGACCATGCACCTTGTTCCCACGCAGGAAGAAGTTGTCGCCCTGTTGCGCAAAACCGGCGCCATTCGCGACGGTCATTTCGAATATCCCAACGGCTTGCATGCCACGGAATACATGCAGGTTCAGTTGGCCATGCGCTACTACCAGCATGCCAAGACGCTGAGCGTTGGTCTGAGCCGCCTGCTGCGGCAGAATTCCGAAATCCGGGCGATGATCCCGGAGTTGTCTATTGTTTCGCCGAACACCGGAGGACTGCCGGTGGCCTACGGAGTCTGCGAGGCGCTGCATGCCCGGCAGGTCTACTGGGCGGATCGGGATGGCGAACATGGAACGATGCATTTCCGGCAGTATCTGGAACAGGAGCCGGGCGAGAAAGTACTGCTGGTGGACGATATTCTGCGTTCCGGGCGGAACATCAATGAGCTGAAGACTTTAGTGGAATCGAAGGGCGCTCAGGTGGTGGGCCTGGCGGTGATTATTCATCAACCGAAT
This sequence comes from Bryobacterales bacterium, assembly GCA_038212805.1. GTDB lineage: Bacteria > Acidobacteriota > Terriglobia > Bryobacterales > Bryobacteraceae > JANXQZ01. The sequence continues at coordinate 3,473 of JBBQUE010000510.1, forward strand.
CCGAAAACCATCAGCTTTGGATCGCTGCCGCTGTACTTTCTGGCCGAACTGGATTCCATGTATTACAAGGATGCGTCGTCCTGCGGTATGTGCCGGGCGGGAGTACCGGTGGAGAAGGTATGGGTGTGATGAAACTGGCAGCGGTGATTGGTCTGTTCGCCGGAGTGGCGGGGGCGGCCGAC
>JBBQUE010000511.1:0-3645 GCA_038212805.1 Bryobacterales bacterium
AGGTACTCCATGGCACTGGTGATGAAAGTGGTGCTGGGCTGGGATATCAACTTCAGCATCTGGGTTTCATCCCTCACCGTCGCGGTCTACGTCGTGCTGGGGGGCCTGCTCTCGGCCATCTTCAACGAAGTGCTGCAGTTCGTCCTGATCTGGCTGGGCGCGATTCTCATCTCCATCCTGGGCCTGATGGAAACCGGCGGTTGGGCCGGCATGGTGGCGCGCATCAAAATCAACTTCCCGGGCGCCGACTACACGCACCTGTGGAGCACGCTCGGCCACTTCCAGGACAACCCCATGGGCATCCACTGGACGGGCATCGTGCTCGGGCTTGGCTGGGTGATTTCGTTCGGTTATTGGACTACCGATTTCCTGGTGGTGCAACGCGTTCTGGCCGCCAAGGATCTGCGCAGCGCTAAGATGGCCCCCATCATCGGGGCCAGCTTCAAAATGGCGGTCCCGTTCATCGTCATCCTGCCGGGGCTGCTCGGCCTGGCGCTGCTGCCGGAACATCTGACTGGGGAAAGCCAGGCGTTGGCCACCGGCGGGCATAGCTATAACGAAGTGCTGCCTCTGATGCTGGCGCGCTACTGCGGACCGGGGTTGCTGGGATTGGGGATCACGGCCCTGATCGCCGGTTTCATGTCCGGCATGGCAGGCAACGTCAGCGCCTTCGCCACCGTCTGGACCTACGATATTTACCGCCCGTTCATCAAGAAGGCCGCCACCGACGCGCACTACGTCAGCGTGGGCCGCTGGTGCACCATCCTGGGCGTGCTGGTCAGCATCGGCACGGCGTACCTGGTGATGCAGTTCCTCAGCATCATGGATTACGTGCAGGCGCTGTTCAGCTTCTTCATCGCGCCTCTCTTCGGCACCGTGGTGCTGGGGATGCTGTGGAAGCGCGCCACGCCCGCGGGCGGATTCTGGGGGCTGCTGTGCGGAACGCTTTCCTCGATCAGCATGTGGCTGTGGGTAAAGATTGACCCCTCCGCCATCCAGTACATCGCGCTCTCGCCCAACGCCAAGGACATGGCGGAGAACATGTACCGCGCGTTATGGTCGTGGATCGTGTGTGTAACGGTCACCGTGGTGGTCAGCTACTGCACCTCGCCCAAGCCCGATTCTGAACTGGTCGGGCTGGTTTACGGAGCCACCGAACTGCCCTCCGAAGGCCACCTGGCTTTCCATGAACGGCCCATCTTCTGGGCGGGCCTGGTGATGGTGGTGTTCATTATTCTCAACGTGATTTTCTGGTAGGAGACGCATTCAAGGACAATATGCACGGGCGAAAACTTATATCCATCTGGTTCTTCATTGGTATCCTGCTGCTTAGCTATGGCGTCATCATCACCGGTTCGGGTTTGTGGGAGTTGGTAAGCCCGCCCGTGCATCCGGTGGTGATGGCGGACTTGCACACCCCCATCTGGTGGGGCTTGATTTTGTTGGCCATCGGCGCGCATTACACATATCATTTTTCGCCGAGGAGGAAAAAGTAAATGGAAAAGAGAAAAGTTACGTTCGGGTTGATCGTCGGCAACCGGGGATTCTTCCCGGATCACCTGGCCCGCAGCGGCCGCGAAGAGATGATCGCGGTGTTGGAGAAGGCCGGGTACGGCGTGGTCGCATTGGGGCCGGAGGATTCGAAATTCGGCGCGGTGGAATCGCGGGCTGAATCGCGCAAGTGCGCCGATCTGTTCCGTAAGCATCAGGACGCCATCGACGGCGTGATCATCAGCCTGCCTAACTTCGGCGAAGAACGCGCGCTGGCCGACACGCTGCGCTTGGCGGATTTGCGCGTGCCGGTTCTGGTGCAGGCCACGCCCGACACGCAAACCCGCATGACTATTACGGACCGCCGCGATAGCTTCTGCGGCAAGATGTCGGCCTGCAACAACCTGTCGCAGTACGGCATCCCTTACTCGTTAACCACGCTGCATACCGAAGCGCCGCAATCCGCTGTGTTCGCCAAGGATCTGGAGTGGTTCGCCGCCGTCTGCCGCGTCGTCAAAGGGCTGCGCCGTCTGCGTATTGGAGCCATCGGCGCGCGTCCCGCGGCATTCAACACCGTCCGCTACAGCGAGAAGCTTTTAGAAGCCAGCGGGATTTCAGTGGAGCCCATCGATCTCTCCGAGATCTTCGGCCGCATTGAACGCATGAAGGATTCCGATGACGCCGCGCAGCAGAAACTGGCGGCCATCAAGAAGTACGTTTCCACCCACGGCATCCCCGAATCGGCCCTGATGAAGATGGCGAAACTGGGCGCGGTGATCGATGGCTGGATGGCCCAGACCGAAGTGACCATCAGCGCGGTACAGTGCTGGACGTCCATGGAAGAATACTTCGGCGTGGTGCCCTGCACCGTGATGAGCATGATGAGCGAGAATCTGCTATCAAGCGCATGCGAGGTGGATATCGCGGGCGTGGTGGGCATGCATGCGCTGCAGTTGGCGTCGGAAACCCCCAGCGCGCTGCTGGATTGGAACAACAACTACGGCGAGGATCCGAACAAGGCCGTCTGCTTCCATTGCAGCAATCTGCCCAAGCATTTCTTCGCCGACGTGCGCATGGATTTCCAGGAGATTATCGCGGGCACGGTGGGCAAGCTGAACACGTTCGGGACCTGCGTGGGCCGCGTGAAGGCCGGAGGCATGAGCTTCGCGCGCTTTTCGACGAACGACCGCGAAGGCCGCATCACCGGCTACGTGGGCGAGGGCCGCTTCACCGCGGATCCGCTGGAAACATTTGGCGGCGCGGGCGTGGTGGAAATCCCGAACATGCAGAAACTACTGCGCTATATCTGCGAGAACGGGTACGAGCATCACGTGGCGGCCAGTTTCTCAAGCGTGGCGCCGGCGGTGCAGGAAGCGGCCTCGCGCTATCTGGGCTGGTCCGTGCATCATCACCAATGAGTATGGTTCCATGAGCATTGTCGCGGGAGTCGATTTCGGGACGCTGAGCGTGCGCGTTTCCATCTTCGACGATCACAAGGGACGGCTGGGCGCAGGCTCAGCCGAGTACCCGCTGCAGCGTAAACCGGACGATCCGGACCACGCCACGCAAAGCCATGCCGATCATCTGACGGCGCTTGCAACCGCCATGCACCGGGCGCTACAGGCCGCCGGCGTGCAGGGCGAACAGGTGGAGGCGCTGGCGATTGACACTACCGGATCGAGCGTGATTCCGGTGGCGGCCGACATGACGCCGCTGGATGACTACTATCTGTGGTGCGACCATCGGGCCTGGCGGGAAGCCGCCGAAATCACGCGTGCGGCCCATGCCCAGGGCCTGAAAGCCATCGAATGGTGCGGCGGCACATATTCCTCCGAGTGGGGGTTTGCGAAGCTGCTGCACTGGCTGCGGCACAACCCCGGCAAGCGCGACCGCATGGCCAGCGCGTTTGAACATTGCGACTACATCACGGCCGTGCTGTGCGGCATCGACGACCCACGGAAAGCCCCGCGCAGTATCTGCGCCATGGGCCACAAGAGGATGTGGAACGCCGCGCTGGGCGGCTTCCCGCCAGGCCCGAAGGTCGCACCACAGATAGTTGTCATCCAGCGGCGTCTTGTCGGCCGCCACCGGAATCTCGCTCGATCCGGTAGTGTCAATCGCCAGCGCCTCCACCTGTTCGCCCAGCACGCCGGC
>JBBQUE010000512.1:0-3641 GCA_038212805.1 Bryobacterales bacterium
AACGTCAACACCCGCTCCCGAACCACAACCCGAGCCAGTTACCGGAACGCCCGCCCCAAAAGCCGCCACATGGCACAAGAACCGCAACAAAAACCGCGCCAAACGCCGCCGCGAAGCCGCCAACTTCAAAGTACGAAGCGAACCCAACACCGCCCCACCCCCGGCCTGTAACCTGGAAAAAGGAGACTAAAACCCCTATCGAAACCATCCAAATTCCATCCCAACGGCCTCTGCCAACGGTCAACGCGGCGCACCCTCACGGTCCCCGCGCAACAACTCCGCAAAACACTCCGCTGTGATCTAATGTGAGGAAGAAGTCGATTCGTGGAACACACAAGAAGCCTGAAACTAACGATCCTGATCGCCCTGTTCGCCCTGCCCATCGCGGCCCGCGCCCAAACACCCGATGGCCAAACCGTTCTGAAAGCCGCTTGTGCCGCCTGCCACAACGACAACTTGAAATCCAGCGGGCTGGTGCTTACCAACCGCGATGCGCTCCTGGCGGGCGGTAATCGGGGGCCGGCCATAAAGCCTGGCGATGCCACGGCCAGCCTGCTCATGCAAGCCGTGGAACAATCCGGCGATCTGAAAATGCCCCCCGGAAAGAAGCTCAACACCGATCAGATCGAAGCCATTCGCAAATGGATCGTCGACGGGGCCAAGTGGCGCGCCAGCGCCGTCACCACCAAAAAAGCCGACCCCCGCGCCTGGTGGGCGTTTCAGCCGGTACAGCATCCCGCGCCCCCCGAAATCCAAGCCTCCGCCTGGGTCAAAACCCCCGTGGATCGCTTCATCCTGGCGCGTCTCGAAAAAGAGAAACTGGCACCCTCCCCTCAGGCAGCGCAAGAGACCCTGTTGCGGCGCGTGTCGCTCGATCTCACAGGCCTCCCGCCTTCGCCCGCCGAGATCCGGGAATTTCTCGCCGACCACGGCCCGGACGCTTATGAGCGTGCTGTCGACAAGCTCCTCGCGTCTCCTCATTATGGTGAGCGCTGGGGCCGGCGCTGGCTCGACGTCGCCCGCTATGCCGATTCCGACGGTTACACCATCGATGCGCCCCGCACCATGTGGAAGTATCGCGATTGGGTAATCCGAGCGATCAATGCGGACATGCCCTTCAATCAGTTCACTATTGAGCAGATCGCGGGCGACCTGCTCCCGAATCCCACTGTCGATCAACTGATTGCCACCGGCTTTCACCGCAACACGCCCAGCAATTTCGAAGGCGGCATCGATTTTGAGCAGTACCGCGTGGAGGCCGTGGTGGACCGCGTTTCCACTACCGGTGCCGCTTACCTGGGGCTCACGCTGGGCTGCGCACGCTGCCACGATCACAAATTCGATCCCATCTCGCAGAAAGAGTTTTACCAGATCTACGCCTACTTCAACAACACCGACGAAATCACCACCGAAGCTGAGCGCTACGATTTCAATCGGCCCATTCTGTCCGTGCCGGCCGCGGAAGAACTGGCCCGCCACAAGGCTTGGGAATCCCAGTGGCTGGCCATCAGCCGGGAGCTGATTGGTTACGTTCGCGAACTCTCAGCCAGGCACGCCAAGAGTACTGAGGCCAAGAGTACTGAGGCCAAGAGTACTGAGAAAGATCCGGAACTGCAGGAGCGCATTGCCAACCTCCGGGAACTCCGCAAGCGCGAGCCAAAGTACACCACGGCACTGGTGATGAAAGAGTTGCCCCAGCCCCGCGATGCTTACATTCACCTGGGCGGCGAGTTCACCCGCAAGGGCATTCCCGTGAAGCCGGGCATTCCAGCCGTGCTGCCCCAGTTGCCAGAGAATGCCACCTCCAGGCTCGATTTCGCGAAGTGGCTGGTGGATGACCGCAACCCCCTCACCGCCCGCGTCACCGTCAACCGCATCTGGCAGGAGTATTTCGGCAAGGGCCTGGTGGAATCGGAGAACGATTTTGGAGCCCAAGGCACGAAGCCGTCGCATCCTGAGTTATTGGATTGGCTCGCTTCGGAGTTTATGCAATCGGGATGGAGCCAGAAGAAGCTGCATCGCATGATCGTCACCTCGGCCGTCTACCGGCAGTCGTCCAAGGCGCGTCCGGAACTTGAAGAGGCCGACCCTTATAACAAGCTGCTGGCCAAACAAAACCGGCTGCGGCTGGATGCGGAGATCATCCGCGATTCGGCCCTGGCGGCCAGCGGATTGCTCACCCCCAAACTGGGTGGGCCCAGTGTTTACCCGCCCATTCCCGAAGGCGCAATGTCCGTAACTCAGGTGGCCGGCGCCTGGCCGGTTGAAAAGGGCGATAACCGCTATCGCCGCGGTCTCTACACCTTCTTCCGCCGCTCTGCCGGATTCCCGGGTCTGCTGGTGTTCGATGCGCCGGACGCGATAGCAACCTGCACCCGCCGCGTACGTTCGAATACGCCGCTGCAGGCGCTTGCCACCCTGAACGACGAAGCCTTTACCGAGTTCGCCGAAGGCCTTGCGGCGCGTGTGATCAACGAAGCCCCGCCAGATACGCCCGCGCGCATCCAGTATGCCTATCTGCTGGTAGCTGGACGCCCGCCCCAACCTGCCGAGGAACAGCGGATCGCGCGTTTTCTGGCACGCGCTACCGACGAATACAAAACCAATCCAGGCCGGGTGCTGGAACTGATCTATAAAGGCGGTAAGTTCTCACCCGAAGGCGTGCCCGTGAACCCGCCACCGCCGAAATTGGCGGCCATGCTACCTAAAGACTTGCCGCTCGAAGCCGCCTGGACCGCAGTAGCCCGTGCCATGCTGAATACTGACGACTTCCTGACGCGGGAATAACACCCATGACCAACGAACAACGCGCATTGCTCTTCGAAACCCGCCGTCACTTCTTCAGCCGCTGTGGACTCGGTCTGGGCAAGTTAGGCCTGCTCTCGATGTTGGCTGATCAGAAGCTGCTCGCGAAGACCAAACCGGGCAACTTCCCCGCCAAGGCCAAGAGCGTCATCTACCTGTTTATGGCCGGCGCGCCCAGCCAGTTCGAACTCTTCGATTTCAAGCCAGAATTGCAGAAGTATCACAATCAGCCAGTGCCGGACGCCCTGATGGCGGGCAAGCGCTTCGCGTTCATGGACACCTTCGTGAAAGACCGGCCGAAGCTGCTGGGCACCACGCGCAAGTTCAAGCAGCATGGGCAATCGGGCGCATGGTTCTCGGAACTCCTGCCCAACATGGCCAGCATCTCTGATGACATCTCCTTCGTCAAGGGCTTGGCCGCTGAGAACTTCAATCATGGGCCGGCCAAGTGTTTCATCAATACCGGTTCCACCCGCTTCGGGCGGCCCAGCATGGGCTCCTGGATCACCTATGGCATCGGCAGCGAAACATCGGATCTGCCGGGATTCGTCGTTCTCCAATCAGGTCCGCGCGGGCCTCGCGGTGGAGCGGCGCTCTGGTCCAGCGGCTTTCTTCCCACGGAGCATCAGGGCGTCCCGTTCCGGTCAGGCGGCGATCCCATCCTCGATCTGTCACGCCCCAGCGGCATCTCGCCCGAAATGCAGCATGAAACCATCGAAACCATTCGCGATCTGGATCTTTCGCGTATGGCCGAAACCGGCGACTCCGAAATCGCTACCCGCGTGGCGTCGTATGAGATGGCTTACCGGATGCAAACCAGCGGGCCGGAGCTCATC
>JBBQUE010000513.1:0-3635 GCA_038212805.1 Bryobacterales bacterium
CGGCGCTGTTCCGGAGCGAAGAGAAGTTCGATTCGCACACGGGTTGGCCTAGCTTCTGGGCACCGGCCGCGGCGGAGAACATCCGTGCTATTACGGATACCCTGTTGCTGGAAGAGCGCGTGGAAGTGCTGTGCCGCCGCTGCGATGGGCATCTGGGGCATGTATTTAACGATGGCCCGGAACCTACGAATCTGCGGTACTGCATCAACGAATCTTCCTTGCGATTTGTGAAAAGGACTGGGTAAGTGCGACTGATAATCATATTTTTCATGGAGGTGCTGATGTGCGCTCAGGTTTTCACCCAGACCGGCCCGGCGGCCGCGATGCGTTCGATCAAGGACGATTACTGGGAGTTCTTCCTTCGGAATAATCCTGAAACCGCCACCCAGTTGGGCGAGTACCGGTATAACGATCGCCTGTCGGAATATTCGCCGGCGCACTTCGTGCAGGTTGGCCTGGATGCAGCGGCGCTGCTGGCGCGCCTCCAGGCAGTGACGTCCAAGGATTTGCGCGAGCAGGATGCGTTAGACCTCACTCTGCTGACCAGAGCGCTTGAGAACCAGCTGCGTTCGATCCGGATGAAAGACTACGAGATGCCGCTGGATCAATTCAACGGGATCCATCTGTTGTTTCCGCAGGTTGCTACGTACGCGCCTTTCGACACCGTGCGGCACTACGAGGATTACATCGCGCGGCTGAAGCAGATCCCAGGCCGGTTTGATCAGGTGGTCGCGCTGCTGAAGCAGGGCACGAAGGACCGGCTGATGCCCCCGAAGTATCTGCTGGAGAAAGTTGTGGCGCAGTGCGACGCGGTGGTGGGTCCCGCCGGCGAGAAGAACGCCTTTGCTCAGCCAGTGTCGAAGATTCCGGCTTCGTTTTCCGAGGCGGATCGCAAACAGCTGCATGCGGAGATCGTCAGGGTAGTGGACGCTCAGGTCCGGCCCGCGTATCGCAAGCTGCGGAAGTTCGTGGCGGAGCAGTATGCGCCCAAGGGCCGCCGCGATCCCGGCGTCTGGGCTCTTCCGGATGGCGAAGAGCGATACCGGATAGCCGTCCAGTTGCAGACCACGTCGAGTCTGTCGCCCGCTGAGATTCATGCATTGGGGTTGGCGCAGGTGGCCGATCTGGAACGGCAGATTACGGAACTCGCTCAACATGCCGGGTATGCGAATGCCCAGGCGTTTGTCGCCGCGGTGCATTCCGATCCTAAACTCAAAGCCACCTCGCGCGAACAGATTTTGGAGAATTTCCGGCGCTACATCGGCCAGATGGAACCGAAACTGCCGCAACTGTTCGGAATCCTGCCCAAGTCGAAGGTGGTAGTCACTTCCGTTCCCGAGTTCATGGAGAAGGAATCGTCCACGCAATACATCAGCGGAACGCCGGATGGCTCGCGCCCCGGCCAAGTGTGGGTGGATACTTACGATCCCACGCACCACGACGTGCTGGATGATGAGGCCACGGCTTACCACGAAGGCGTGCCCGGGCACCACATGCAGATCGCCATCGCGCAGGAACTGCCCGGCTTGCACCCGTTCCACCGGACGCTGCAATTTAACGCCTATGCGGAAGGCTGGGCGCTCTACGCGGAACTTTTGGGTAAGGAAGTGGGGTTTTATCAGGATCCGCCCAGTGACCTGGGGCGCCTGCAAAGTGAACTATTCCGGGCGGTGCGGCTGGTGGCAGACACCGGTATACATTACAAACGCTGGTCTCGCAAACGGACGATGGACTATTTCCTGGAGCATTACGGCGATCCACAGGAGACCGAAGTGGACCGGTATATTGCGTGGCCCGGTCAGGCGCTGGGGTATAAGCTGGGGCAGATCAAGATTCTGGAGCTACGGGCGCGTGCGCAAAAGGAGCTAGGCGCAAAGTTCGATGTGCGGGCTTTCCATGACCGGGTGTTGAACGCCGGGGCGCTGCCGCTGGATCTGCTGGAAGCGCGCATCAATGCTTGGATTGAAAGCAGCCGCTAACATTCAGTCTGTTTTTATGTCTAGCTGCTTTTACATGGACCCAGCCATCCTGGCTCCGGCGCTTACGAATCAGCAATGGAACGAACTGCCTGAAGCCCAAGAAGTGGAGCATCTGAATGCGGTTTCAGGAGTCCAGCCGAACCACGCTGTTTCCGCCAACTGGTTCGAAAGCGTGGGCGACGGGCAAGTTAAATTCTGCCGCCGGCTACCGACCAACCCCAGCGATGGCCCTGATCCCCTGGTCGAAGACAGCCCCTGGAGTAAGCAGGCTCACCACCAAAAACCCCTCGCTTTCAAAATCGTAGAAGAACCCAGGCTGCACCAGGACATTGTAATGGTCCAGCAGCCGGAGCGTCCATTCTTCCTCGGAACGAACCCGCGGGATTTGCAGGATTGCGTACCAACCCGCTTCCACGTGCAGCACCCGAAGTGGCGAATCCTCTGGCAAGATCGCGCGCAGCGCCGCCAGATTGCGAGCGGTCCGGTCCCGTATTTGCTGCCGTACCGCTCTACCAGCAGCCAGCAACTTGGGGGCCGCCACCTGAACGGGAGTACCCACGGACAAGTAGGTATCGGCGATTAACTCCAGGCGAGTGAACGCTTCCGCGCGCAACGCCTGGGGCCCGGAGACCACAATCCAGCCAAGTTTCATCTGTGGGAGACCCACCACTTTCGAAAGACCGCTCAGACAAAACGTTAAGACGCTGTCGCAAAAACGAAGCGAATGCACCAGGCGGGGATCTTCGCCGAAGGCGTAATCGGCGAACACCTCGTCAGAGATGATCGCGATCTGGCGTTCCCGGCAAAGCTCGAGTAACGGATCCAGCTGATGGCGTTTCAAAAACGAACCCGTCGGGTTATTGGGATTCACCAGCACCAGGGCGCGCGTCTTCGGCCCCACGCGGGCCGTCAGCGCCTCAAAATCAATCTCCCAATCCCCGTGATAGACCAAGGGATAGCGCACCACCCGCACTAACTCGAGACCAGCCAGAAAATCGAACAGTGGGTAGGATGGCTGCGGCACCAGCACTTCGTCGCCCGGGTCTGTCAGTAATTTAAACAGGAAGGAATATGCTTCACTCGTGCTTGTAGTGAGAAGAATTTGCTCTGAATCTACGTCGCCATAATAAGCCGCCACGGCTTCCCTTGCGCTCCGCAAACCCGCAGAGTCGGGGCTATATCGCAAAATGGCGGGATCCGCGAACGCCGCCACAATGTCATCGGCGGGCATGGCCAAACCAGCATTGGACGGATTCGATTCGGTCAAGTCCAGAATCCCTATCCCCGCCGCCCGTTTTACCGCCAGCAGTTTCGAGATGGAATTCGGCTGCAAGTCCCAGTGCAGCCGCGCGGAGAACATCTTTTTTTACCCCAGTTTTACGCTACCAGAACAAAGCACCCATCCCGGTCAAGTTGCGACCAATGCGATCCTGCCCTAGCTCCGAAACGAAGATACTACCCGCATCGTCGAGGGCCGATGCCGCCAGGGCAGCCAGCTCCCGTGCGTCGAGCGGAACGCTAGGCCGAAGGATCCACATTCGATTCATGATCTCTATTCCGCCGAGGAGAGTCAGATGGGCGGCCAAGCCCTCCATCCCGTCATCGCCCGGCTTTTCTTCGAACATAACAACGTACGTCCCCATGCCCTAAGTAGTT
>JBBQUE010000514.1:0-3622 GCA_038212805.1 Bryobacterales bacterium
CCGATTGCGGCCAGACCTTCGAGAATGCCGGGCGGACGGGCGTTGGCGCCAATATTTACGACATCGCCTTCGACCCCACCAACCCGTCGCGCATCGCTCTGGCAACCGGGCGCACCGGCATCCTGGTGAGTGGGGACGGGGGCAAGACATGGAATCAGCGGAACGCCGGCCTGCCACGCCCGGACGTCTGGAGCGCGGCTTTCGACCCCGACAAGCCCGGCCGCCTGTACGCCAGCGTGCATGAAGAAGCTATGTATGTCTCTGAGAATGCAGGGCTATCCTGGACCAAGAGCGGATTGGAAGGCAGCGCGGCTTACCGGCTCCTGTTCTTTACGGAGAAGAAATCCCGATGAAGCGGCTAGCGGCCCGTGTCGAAAGTGGTTCACGCGCGGCACTGCTGGCGAAACCGTCCGCGCCGCGTCGCGGAATCACTGGTTTACGGGCAGCTAGAGTAGGCGTTTTCGCCTTTCCGACCTTTCGCCACGGGCGGCTAGCGGCCTTCCTGGTGCTGGCATGCCTGCCGCTGGGTGGCGAGCCCCCGCCGTTCCCGGATCGGGTTCGTTCCACGATCAACTTTTACGCGCGTCCCCAAAATGACAAAGACGCGGGCTATGCTGCCATCGCGGCCAGGCTTTCCCTGCATGAAGACGCCGCGTGGTGCTCCCGGCGCCTGGAGGAACTACTCCAGAGCCCCAGCGGAGATATGTTCTGGATGTTCCCGGTTACGGCGGTGGCCTATCTGGATCGGGGCCAGCTTTCTGATTCGGCGCGCCAGGCGCTGCGGAAAACCTGGAAAACTTACATGCCGTATCGCGGCGACACGGAGAACCACTGGCTGCTTTACTATTCCAACCTCTATCTGATGTCGCAACTTTGGCCGGACCAACCTGGTGACCAGTGGTACACCGGGAAATCGTCCAAGGAGAATATGGAGGAGGCCCGGCAGTGGATCGAGTCCTGGGTGAAGTTGACTACCACCCGAGGCCAAGGGGAATACGACTCTCCGCACTACATGGGAGTCTATCTGCTGCCGATGTCGTACCTGGCGGCCTGGGCCAAGGATCCGGCGATGAAGCAGCGGGCAACCATGATGCTCGACTACCTGATCGCGGACTATGCCCCCGAAAACCTGGGAGGTATCCAGGTCGGAGCGCAGTCGCGGGTCTATGATCGCAATCTGCTGGAAAAGTGGCTGAACGTTTCCACGGATTTTGGTTGGCTTTGGTTCGGGTTGGGATACCCCCAGCAGCCCCCCAGCAATTACATGTTGTATTACGTGCTGGCCAGCGCCTACCAGCCGCCGCCGATTTTGCAGAGCATCGCCACGGACCGGTCGAAACCTTACACCCACTATGAGCGCAAGCGAACGCGCAACCGCTGGCGCTTCCATGACGATCTGCACGGGCCGGTTTACAAGACCACCTACGTGCGGCGGGAGTATGCCGTCAGCAGCGACCAAGGCGGCGTGCTGCAGCCCATCCAGCAGCATTCCTGGGATATCACGTGGGCCGTGCCAGATCCGCGCGGCGTGCAGAATACGCTGTTCACGCTGAATCCGCATTCGTCCCTGCATGAGTTGCAGACGTATTTCGTCTTCGGGCCGGATTCGGGAGTTGAGGCGGTGGTGCGGTCTAAGAAAATGTACGATTCCTCGGACAAATTCTCTGGCGGATCGCCATACGAGCAGATTTTCCAGGATCAAGATACCCTAGTGACGCTCTATGACGTTGCCCCAGGCGAGCGCTTTCCGCACATCAACGGGTTCTTTTCGAAGGACTTGAGCGAAGTGAAGGAAGACCCGTCCGGCTGGATCTTCGCGCGCGGCGGCGATGCCCTGATCGCCTTGCGCCCGCTGCAGCCGTATACCTGGAAACCCATTGAGGGCGGTGGCCGGCGGTTGTTCAGCCCGTATTCCAAAAACGGGGTGGTGGCCCAGGTGGCGGCGGCTTCTGAGTACCCCAATATGGAGGCATTCCGGCGGGCTATTTTGACATTGCCTCTGGAAGTAACAACGAGCCCAAAACCGTCGGTGCGGTTTCGGAGCTTGCGCGGCAGCCAGATGGAATGTGTTTATGGCGAGCCGCCGAAGTTGAACGGAAAGCTGGTCGATTACAGCGCGTGGCCGCTCTTCGGGGGTCCGTTCCTGGACGCGGCGGTGGATTCCGAACAGCTCACGATCAAGTATGGATCCATGCGGAGGACGCTGGATTTCCGGAAGTTGACGGTGGTGGATAGCCAGCAATAGGAGAAGGGCTATCTCTGTATCAACAGCTTTCGTTGTGGCAATATGGCAGCATGATCCCCTGGCAACAGATTTCGCTTTGCGCCGCCTGCCTACTGCTGACATCGTTCCTGAAAGCTCAACAAGAGGCCCCCGTTTACTTCAGTGTGCCGCCGGTGGATGCTCCCGAACTGGCGGCGCGTGGCAGCTATTCGGTGGGGGTGCGAACGCTGGACCTGGTGAATCCCGGCCAAGTGGATATTCTGCGTTTCGATCCCTCGAACGGCCGGGCTCCGCTGTATGACCGTCCGCTGAAGGTGGAGGTCTGGTATCCGGCGGTGATTCCGCCAGGCCAGCGCGAACATACCGAATACGAAAGCGCCACGGCGGGGCGGTTCAATGCGCCGGGCACGTTCCGAATCGCGGGAAAAGCTATGCGAGACGCGCCGCCGGTGACAGGGCAAAAGTTCCCCTTGGTGGTGGTGTCGCATGGCTATCCGGGATCGCGCACGTTTCTGAGCTATCTGACGGAGAACCTGGCGTCGAAGGGCTACGTGGTGGCGGCCATCGACCATACCGATTCCGTGTTCGGTGCCGTGAAAGGCTTCGCCAGCACCCTATTGAACCGCAGCCAGGATCAGCTTTTTACCATCGAGCGGCTGACGGACCCGCAGTTTCTGCGCAGCACGTTGATTGCAACCCCGGATGCAACGAAGGTGGCGATTATCGGATATTCCATGGGCGGCTTTGGAGCTTTGGCGAGCGTGGGGGCGGACTACAATCCGCAGAGCGCCCCGGCCGCGCAGCTGGTCCCAGGCGAGTATTTGCGGAACCTGCACTTAAAGCGCAACCCAAACGTGAAAGCCGTGGTGGCCATTGCACCGTGGGGCGCGCAGCCACCCATGAACAGTTGGGACGCGGCGGGCCTGGCTGGGATTCATGTGCCATCCCTATTCATTGTGGGAGATCAGGACGACATTTCGGGCTACCAGCAAGGGGTAAAGCGGGCGTTCGATGGCGCGGTGAATTCAGAACGTTATCTGCTGGTGTTTGAGAACGCGCGGCATAACGTGGGCGGCAATCCGGCGCCACCAGGGATGCCGCTGGATTTCACGGGCCGGGAGAGCTTCGAAGAACCGGTGTGGCGGAAGGAGCGCATTACCGCCATTAATCAACACTTCATCAGCGCGTTTCTGGATCTGTATCTGAAAGGCGATGCAAGCCGTAGCGCGTACCTGCATCCCGTGCCGGAGCGATCGAACGATGGCGAATGGCCGCTGAAGCAGGGCGAGACGGTGGGCGCTCAGTTCAGCGCGGGAAAAGGGTATTGGAAGGGATTCCAACGGCGTTGGGCGGTGGGGTTGCAGATGCATTCGGCCAGCGCCCAAGGCACCAGCACGG
>JBBQUE010000515.1:0-3616 GCA_038212805.1 Bryobacterales bacterium
GGACGAATTCCTTATTAAGCCGGTGAATCCGGCGGTAGTCAGGGCCCGTATCCAGCACATGCTGAAGACCAAGGCGCTGGTCGACTCGTTGGAAGAGGCCGAAACAATTTTGTGTGCGCTGGCGCAAACGGTGGAGCAGCGAGACAAGGGCACGGGTATGCACTGCCAGCGGCTGGCATCCTACAGCTTGATGATGGGTGAAGCTCTTCGTCTGCCCAACGCCGACCTGACGGCCCTTTACAGGGGCGGATACCAGCACGATATCGGGAAGATCAGTGTTCCGGATGCGGTTCTCTTTAAGCCTGGGCCGCTGACGGATGACGAGTGGGTGATTATGCGGCAACATACCACCCAGGGCGAACTGATCTGTAAGCCGATGCGAAGTCTGGCGCCGACGCTCCCGATCATTCGCAATCATCATGAGCGGTGGGATGGCTCGGGCTATCCGGACGGCCTTCAGGGGGATGGAATCCCACTGCTGGCCAGGATTCTGCAGGTCGCTGACATTTTCGATGCGCTTACCTCCGCACGTTCGTACAAGGCAGCATTTTCGACCGAGCAGGCGTCGGAGATTCTGGTGCAGGAAGCAAAGCGCGGCTGGCGCGATCCGGAATTAGTACCTCTTTTCCTGGAACGGCTCCGCCAGAAACCGGAATTGGCGGACGGAGTTTTGGCGCTTCAGAATGTACAGCTTTCGCTGGCGAACATGGAATATCATCTAAACGCTAGCTGACAGCGGATGAACCAGCTCAAGATCCTGAACGAAGAAATTGTTCGATGCACGCTTTGCCCCCGGTTAGTGGAGCATCGCGAGATCATGGCGCGAGTGAAACGCCGGGCGTATCAGGAAGAAACCTACTGGGGCCGTCCTGTACCGGGATTCGGAGATCCGCGCGGCAGGCTTCTTCTGATCGGCTTAGCTCCAGGCGCGCATGGCGCAAACCGAACCGGGCGGGTGTTTACCGGTGATCGCTCCGGAGACTTCCTGTACCGCGCCCTCTTTGAAGCTGGGTTCGCCTCGCAGCCGGAGAGCGTGGGAGTTGACGATGGACTGGTCCTCCGGGATGCCTACATTAGCGCGGCGGTCCGATGCGCGCCACCCGACAATAAACCGAGCCCGCTTGAAATAAGCACCTGCCGGAATTATCTCCTCCGGGAAATAGCTCTGCTGCCGAATGTCAGGGTTGTGATGGCGCTGGGGCGCCTGGCCTTCGAGTCGTACCTGAGGGTTTTGAAGGATACCGGTAGCATCGGCAGCCGGTCCGGCTTCGCCTTTGGCCACGGAAACGCGCATCGCTTCGACAAGCTTCTTCCGGTACTGGTATCGTCCTACCATCCCAGCCAGCAAAACACCTCCACCGGGCGGCTGACAAAGGCCATGATGCGGGAGGTTTTTGGAACCGTCAGGAGCCTAATTCGGGAGGCGGAGGGCTAGTGAGGAAATATTGGCGAAGGACGTAGAGGCCGCCCGCAAGCAGGACCAGGAGCAAAGTGCTCCAGGGGGCAAAAGGGCAGGCAGAAAAATAGCCCAAGTCGTTCATGCGGGTAGAGTCAGCGGGCAGCAGTGTCCAGAGGGCGGACGCGGCCAAGGCATATATGACAACCAGTAGGACTTGGTTTCGGAATTTTCCAGACATCTCATCGCAGGTTACCATTAGCAACGCGTCAAATCTTGACGGCCGGCCGGTGCTTTTTCATCCATGCCACAAACAACTCCGGGGCGGACATGGTGGACAACCGGCTCTGGCGAACCAGGGACCAATCGTCAAACAGCTTGGATTCCTTAATCTCCGACAGAGTCACCGGGGGATTGAACCGGTCGAGAAAACGGAGGTCAACTACGGTGGATTTGGCGTTTTTCGGATCTGGCTCCGGTTCCGAAACCACCTCGGCCAAACCCACCACCTGCGGCTGGCCCATGCTGTGATAAACGAAAACCCGGTCGCCCGGCCGCATCTCTTTGATAGCGCGGAGCGCCTGCGCATTGGTCACCCCATCCCAACGGGTGGTACCTTCTTTCTGCAATTGATCAAGGGAGTAGGTTTCCGGATCAGTTTTCGCGAGAAAATATTTCATGATAGAAAATGCCGCCGTTCGAACGATTTTTACTATGAGGCCTTGTGGACTTAGACCGTCCGGCTTGCGGGTTGTGACCAACGAACTTTAGATAGAATTCCTAATCCATTCAATGGCTTACATGATCATAACCAGAACTGTTCGAAGCCGGTGCCACAGCCGTGAATCCTGTTGTCAGTGTACAATAAAGTGTCTAAAGGACTTAAGATTTTGGCCGCACCAGCCGATGTATGGAACAGGGAGCTAGCCAAAGGACTTGAGGAGCACACCTATCGTGAAGTTTCCGTTTATGTTTTTGCCGGTATTCGCATTGGTCCTGATAGCCGGAGCGGAGTGCGCTGCGGCCCAGGTGAAGCCTGACGCAAGCAAGCCACCGGCCGAAAGTCCGAGTCCGTCTACTCCGAAGAATCCGGACGGGGTGGGGGCTGCCGTGGACCCCACGAAATATCTTATCGGTCCGGAAGATATCTTGTTCATCAAGACGTGGCGGGAGCCTGACTTCACATTGCCCGTAGCCGTTCGGCCGGATGGCAAGATCACAATTCCTTTAGTCGGAGACCTGCAGGCGGCCGGTTTGACCCCACTTCAACTTACCGCCGAGTTGAAGGAGCGGCTGGCCAAGTACATAAATAACCCGGACGTAACGGTGATGATAACCGACGTGCGCAGCAAGAAATATTATATGGACGGAGAGTTCTCGCGGCCAGGGCAGTATCCACTGGTGACCCCGATTACGGTGCGGGAGGCGATCAGCATCGCGGGGGGCTTCAAGGAATTCGCGAATCCGCGCAGGATTAAAATTGTGCGCGCAGACAAGGTCTTTCGCTTCAATTACAAGGAAGTGATGAGCGGGAAGAAGCTGGAACAGAACATCCTACTGGAGAGCGGCGATCACATATTGATCCCCTAAAGGCACAAGCATGCAGGCACAGGAACAAACCGTAACGCGCAGGGCGCTCGACGTCGAAGACTATATCGACATCCTGCGCCGCCACAAATCGTGGATTTTTGGCCCGACTTTTGCAGCTCTCGTCATCGGCACGGTAGTGGCGTTTCTCTGGCCGGACACCTTCGTTTCTACCGGCATGGTTCGAGTGGTACCTCCAAAGATTCCGGATGCCTTCGTGCAAAGTAACCTCAATTCCGATCTGCAAGGCCGTTTCAACCAGATGCTGCAGGGGGTAATCTCGAAGGATAAACTGCTCGCGATCATTAACAAGCACGGACTTTATCAAAGAGAGTTGAAACGCATGCCGCGCGAGGATGTGGTGGACGCCATGCGGAGCCGCGATATCCGGATTAACCCGGTGCAAACAGTTGGCCAGACCACCGGAAAGCCTTCCCTGCCCGCGTTTTCCATTGGCTTTGCCTGCAATAACCGTCAGACGGCCAAAGACGTCACCACGCAGCTAATTTCAGACCTTCTGGAAGAGAACCAGCGGGAAACTTCGGGGATCACAGTTCAGACTACTGAGTTCCTGAGGTCGAGTTGGGAACTGGCGAAAAGGAAGTTGGATGGCTTCGAAGGTCAGCTGAGCAC
>JBBQUE010000516.1:0-3611 GCA_038212805.1 Bryobacterales bacterium
GCGGTAACAGGCCACGTAGCATCGCTTCCGGCGCACGGGAGGCGTTTCGGTTCCACCTTGCACCGCCGCCAGATACGCACTCACGGGGTAGTTGAACGATAGCAGACGGAAGGCCTGGACGGGTTGCAAAACGGCCCGCACCCAGGCATCCGGCGGTACTTGCGCGATGGCTGCCGCGCTCAGTACCGGCGATTCTTCGGCATCGAACACTTCCGACAGCGCCAGTTCCAGACGCGCCAGTTCCCCCGCGAAGCCCGGCCCCAGGAACTCCGGCAGTTGATCGCCCAACCGGTTGAGAGTATAGCTGTGCGAAGGGTGGCGATCCAAATACCTGCCCCCTACCCGCGCAAACTCCTCTGCTCCCAGAAAGTGCTGCAGCCCGGGGTAATCCGTTTCGAGCGCCTCCACCAAACGGATCAAGTACATTTCGCGATATACGCCGATGCGCTCGGGTGAAGTCATGCGGGCCGAGGGCGTCACCACACTCTCCACAGCTTCCCGTCCGGCGTCCGAACCACGGACATACTGCTGCATCCAAAGTTGCAACTGAGTGAGACTAAGGTCAGACCGCGATGGCATACTGGGCGCGATGCGCGCGTGCCTTCAGCGCTTCGGCGTGCACCACCTCGAACGCGGGGATCCCGGCGTCCCATTCCAGCAGGGTTGATACCCCGCCCATGCGCTGAAACACATGCCGGTAGAGATCCCAGACCTCTTCCACTACATGATCGTCGTGGGTATCTAAGATGTGCGTGCCCTTATGCTTGTGGCCTGCCAGATGAATTTGCACCACGCGGTCTGGCGGTATGGTATCGATATACGCCACGGGGTCGAACCCATGATTAAACGCGCTCACGTAGACATTGTTTACGTCCAGCAGAATGGCGCAATCCGCGCGCTCCGCCAACTCCGCCAGGAACTCGCATTCAGTCCAGGTGGACGCGCGGAACTCCATGTAGGTAGACGGATTCTCCAGCGCAATGGGCCGTTCCAGAAAGTCCTGAATCATACGCACCCGCTCCACGGTATGCGTCAGCGCTTGGTCCGTGTACGGCATGGGAAGCAGATCGTGGACGTTGATGCCGGCCACGCCGGTCCAGCACAGGTGATCGGAAACCCAGCGCGCCCGCACGCGCTGTGCCAGGGCCTTCAGCTTCCGCAGGTAGTCGAAGTCTAGCGGGTCGGTACTGCCGACCGAAAGGGAAACGCCATGCAGCACTACCGGATACCGCTCGGCTACCTGATCCAGAACATGCAAAGGATACCCGCCGGTGTCCATGTAGTTTTCGGACAAAGCCTCAAACCAGTCGATACGCGGACGGTTCTCCAGTATGTGCTGGTAGTGCCGCGTCCGCAGACCGATACCGAAGCCGAGATCGGGGTACCCCCAGCGGTTCACTTCTTGTCAGGAGCGGACATGTTGCAACCGCCCTTGCCCTTGCAGGAATTTTTGCCGGCGCAACTGTTATCGCTGGAGCCGCAACCGCCCTGGCCCTTGCAATCGTTCTTACCCTTGCAATCGTGCTTGGCAACCTTATCTTTCTTCACTTTCTTGTCGTCCGCCGCGTTCACCGCCGCACCCGCCGCTAAACCTGCAACCGCCAAGCCCAAGGCAGTGCTAAACTTCCTGCGATTCATGGTTATCCCTCTACCCCCATTGTAGTTCGTGTATCGTATTACTTGCGGTACTTCCTGTCAAAAACCGTGCCCCCGTTCACCCGCGTCTTGCTGGTGGAAAGCGGCCGCCGTGAACTGCTGGAAGATCTGCTTGACGGGCTCTATGACGTGCATCCCCAGATGACCGCGGACTTGGTGACTTGCTACGCGGGCGCGCCGCTGAAGTTTCGCCCTGAGCGAGGCGCGATTTTCCGGGTGACGGATTATCCCGATCCGGCTGCGCGCCAGCGATTTTATGCCGAACTGGCAGCCAACGAATACACCGTGGTTGGCATCGTCTGCTCGGCTGAGCCGATCATGACCAAATGGAAGTGGATGCTGGCGGCGCGCCTGCCTGGCAAGCTCTTCCTGCTGAATGAGAACGGCGACTATTTCTGGTTCGACCGCGGGCATTGGAGCCAGCTCCGCCATTTCTTTCTTTTTCGCGCGGGTTTATCCGGAGCCGGGGCGGTCCGCACCATCACGCGCCTGCTGGTGTTTCCGTTTACCCTGCTTTACCTGATCCTGTTTGCAGCCACAGTCCATGCGCTGAGATATTTCCGTGGGAGAAAATTAAGCACGCTATGAAAGCTGTTTTCGTTGAGACCTTTGGGGGTCCAGAGAATTTGATATACGCCGACTTGCCGAGACCGAATCCGGGTCCGGGCCAGGCGGTGGTGAAGATCGCCGCCTCAGGCGTTAATTTCATCGACATTTATTTCCGCACCGGCCTGTATAAAGCCGATGCACCCGTAGTTCTTGGCAACGAAGGCGCGGGCATCGTGGAGGCGGTCAGTCCGGATGTCACGGATGTGAAGGTGGGTGACCGCGTGGCCTACGCGATGACCCGGGGATCCTATGCCGAATACGCCGCAGTGCCGGCCTGGCAACTGGTGAAGCTGCCCGATTCCGTGGATTTCAACACCGCGGCGGCTGTCATGCTGCAGGGCATGACGGCGCACTACCTGACGCACTCCACGTATTCGCTGCGGAGCGGGCAATCCTGCCTGATTCACGCGGCCGCCGGTGGCGTGGGGTTGCTGCTGGTGCAGATGGCCAAAATGCTGGGGGCGCGCGTGGTGGCAACCGTGGGTACGCACGCTAAAGCTGCTCTGGCGAAGGCCGCCGGAGCGGATGAAGTGATCGTGTACACCGAGGAAGACTTCGCCCCCAAGGCCCAGGGTATGCATGTGGTGTACGATTCGGTGGGAAAATCCACGTTCTTCAAGAGCATCGATTGCCTGCGCCCGCGCGGCATGATGGTGACGTTTGGCAATGCCAGCGGACCCGCGCCCGATATTGCGCCGTTGCTGCTCTCGCAGAAGGGATCGTTGTTTCTGACGCGTCCCTCACTGGCGGCGTACACGGCCACGCGGGAAGAGTTGCAGTGGCGCGCCAGCGACGTGCTGGGCTGGATTGCCGAGGGCAAGCTGAAGCTCCACATCCATAAACGATATCCGCTGGCGCAAGCCGCTCTTGCGCACCAGGATCTGGAGGGCCGCAAGACCACCGGTAAGCTGATTCTGATCCCGTGACGGGCGCACGATGATCGATTTTGAGGAAGAAAAACTCGACGCGCTGCTGGTGTCGTCGCTGCCCAACGTCCGGTATCTGACGGGGTTTACCGGTAGCAGTGGAATGGTGCTGCTTACGCCGGAATCGATGACGCTGCTGACCGATCCGCGGTATGGCATCCAGGCGCGCGAGGAATCCCGGCAGGCCCTGTTGCCTACGCGCGTGTCCGTTTCGACGAAACAGCTGTGGCAGTCGGCGGTGCAGACGGTGCAGCGGCGGAGGTTGAAACGGGTGGGCTTCGAAGCAGCGCAGCTTTCCTTCGAATTGCACAAGACCATGGCTTCCAAACTTCCCTCCGGCTATGCTCTGAAGCCGGTGGGGAAACTGGTGGAGCACCTGCGCATGGTGAAGACGAATGAAGAAGTGGCGCTGATCCGCGC
>JBBQUE010000517.1:0-3607 GCA_038212805.1 Bryobacterales bacterium
CCGCTGGAGCTTTCGACGGTGGATGAGATGACATCACCTGAAATCGCGATTGTGATGGGAATCCCCGAGGGGACGGTGCGGACCCGGATCTCACGGGCGAAGCGCTTGTTGAAAGACAAGCTGGAGTTTCTATGGAAGACCACGAATTCGATCAATTGCTAGCCGAAGCGCTTCAGGCGGAACCGCCCGGGGGGATGGAGCAGCGCGTGTTGGCTGGGCTTCGTCCGCGAAACCGGACGTGGTGGTGGTTGGTACCCGCGCTGGTGGCTGCGGGACTGGCGGTGCTGGCCGTGGGTGTGGACAGGCAACCTGAGGAATTGTTGCCGCTGAAGCCGCCGTCCCCTCCCATGGCGGTTAGTCTACGACGCGCAATTCCTGAGACGCGGCCGGTGCCCTTCCGGGCCAAGCCAGAAAAACGAAGCCAATTCCCGACGCCGCAGCTTTTGAGCGCCGACGAGAAAGCGTTGATAGCCTTTCTTCGCCAGGATCCGGGTGGCGCCGGCGAAGCGTTGCGGGAAATGCGGAAACAGTTCGAAGCCCCGATCAAAATTGAACCGATTTACATACCGCCCTTGCAGAGCGAAGCCGACCCATTTAAGGAGAAGTTATGACGTTACAGAAAGTTGTTTTACTGGCATGCATGCTGAGCGCAGAGGCGCTGGCGCAGACGCCTCCCGCGGAGCCGATTAATTACTACCGGCTCGACTTTGTGATCAAGGAAGTAGAAGGGGGCAAGGTACTGAACTCGCGAGCGTATTCCATGACAACCTCAACCTCGTCAAGGAATGCCAGTATTCGCACCGGCAGCAAGGTTCCTTATCAGACCACTAGCGGCTACAGCTATTCGGACGTAGGCATTAGCATTGATTGCAAAACTATCAAGGAAGACAACAACCGGCTGATATTGGACCTGCAGGCGGAGGTCAGCAGTACGGTGCCAGGAGCGGAGGGGATTCTGGCTCCGATCATTCGTCAGAACAAATGGATCTCCATGGTCATCGTGCCGCTGAATAAGCCAACGATTGTGTTTTCATCCGATGACGTGATGGCGAAGCGGCAGATGCAGCTAGAGATTACCGCGGCGGCGGTTGTTAAGTAAAGTTAAGTAAAGTTAAGTAACGAAAACGGCGGCTTGGATACATTTCCAAGCCGCCGGCTGAGCGCTCTTACAGCGGGATGCTAAAAGATAAGCTTCAAGGCGAACTGCATCTGCCGCGCCGGGTAGGCGCTGGTGATGGAGCCAAATCCTGCGCTGGAACGGTTCCCGTTGGGCGCGGCGAAGTTTGTCTTGTTGAGTAAGTTGAAGGCTTCGGTCCGCAATGAGAGTTTGAAGCGTTCCGTAAGGGCGAAGTCCTTGTGAAGGCCCATATCCATTTGATAGAAATTGGGCGCGCGGGCCACGTTACGGCCGGCATTGCCGAAAGGCATGGACCGGTCGGTCGGAACAATCACCGTGGCCGTGTTCAGCCAAAGTTGCGGCGTGCGCTGACCGGAGGGCAGCATGGGGTCGCCAATCAGGTTCGGACGGTAGTTGGGGGAGCCGCTCACGTTGAACGCCGACGAAGGGCTGTAAGTCAGGTTCACGGGGCTGCCTGTGTTCATAGTGTTGATAGCAGTAAGCCGCCATCCGCCCAACGCCAGGCCGGTCGCCTTGTTCCAGTTACCGCCGAACTTCTTGCCCTTGCCGAAGGGCAGTTCATACAGAGCGGTAGTGGTATTGCTGAACGGTTGATCGTAACCGCCCAGGCCTTTTTCGTTCTTCACGTCGCGGTAGTTAACGCGGGAGTTATCGCCATTGTTGGCTTCCAGGTGTCCGCTGGCGTTATCCAGCGACTTCGACCAGGTGAACGAATTCAGCAGATAGAAACCCGCGCTGAAGCGCTTCTCGATCTTGGCCTGCAGGGCGTGGTAAGTAAGAAAGCCGCCGCCGTATGCAATCTGGATGAGGCCGAAGTTCTGAATGGGACGCCGGGCCTGCAGAGACAGGCTTTCAGTGGGCCCATTCGGGCGAGCCTGGTTGTAATCGCCCAGAATCATCAGGCCGACGCCGCGGGTTCCCACATAGCCAATATCCAGCACTAAGTCCTTTACGATTTCGCGCTGGATGGTGAAGTGCCAGGTTTGGATGTAACTGGTCCTGAAGTCCGATGGAATGTAGTTCGCGCGCACGTTGATCTGCTTGACGTTGGCGACCGAGAGGAAGTTGTCGGGGTAGCCCTGGCTGGTGGTTCGGAAGCAGGTTTCGGGAGCCTGCGCGGTGCTGGTGCAAAGCGGAAGCCCAGAGGAACCCGCGGTCAAAGGCAGTTGATCGATGGACGGATTGACAATGTTAGGCAGGTTGTAAGCCAGCAGGTTCTCGCCACCCATCCGGTTGAAGTTGATGTAACTGATTCCATAAGCGGTGCGGATCACGGTCTTGGGGTTCAAAGTCCAGGCGAGGCCCAGGCGGGGAGCCAAGTTATTGCGGTCCGGGTGTATCAGCGAACGTTCATAGATGCCACCGCTTTTGGCCGGAATCAGAGTGTTCGTGGCCGGATCGTAGTTTGACAGCTTGTTGCCGTCCACATACTGCGGCGTGGAATATTCGTAGCGCAGCCCGGCGTTGATCGTCAGGTTGCGGAAAGGTTTCCAATCGTCCTGCAGATAGAAGAAATTCATCTGCTGGTGATAATTCACAATGGCGGCGTTGTTGAGCTGGTAGTTACTCCGGGCGCCGAAGAGGAAGTCCGCGACGTATTGTTCATTGTTGTTGGGAGTGCCGGGAACTTGGCTGAAACGGCCGGAATAGCTATCGCCGCCGGATTTCGGGTTAAAGTCGTCTATCTCGATTTTCAAACCCTGGTATTCCCAGCCAGCCTTCAGGCTGTGCTTGCCCAGAAACAGTGAATAATTGATCTTTGGGTTGATCACCGTGGGGTTCTGAAATTGCGGGTTACTGCCTTGAGTGCCAAGCGAAGTGTAACCGCTAATGGATTGTCCATACAGACCACCCGTGTAGCGGGGATCAGTGGGATAGTTCGGGAACTTAAACTGGCTGGCAAGGCTGGGAGTGCCTACAAACAGGGGAGTCTTGCCGGCATCGGTGTGTGAGATACCCAGACGGAACTCGACGGTGGAGCGGGGGCTCAAGGAGTAAGTGGCGCCCGGTGCAATCTGCCAGCTCATTACCCGGATGTTCCCGTTGCTGTTTCCACCCGCAAGGCCCGGAATGGTGGACGGCACCAGAATGTTCGACACGCGGTGGCTGTAGCGCACGAAGGCCGTTAGTTTCTTTCCGAAATACTCGTCGTAACGGATATCACCCTTGTCCGTATCGGTAGGCTGCTTGGGCAGGCTCTGCAGGTTGTTGCTGATACCGGGCAGGTTGGGAGGCGGGAGAGCGGCGAACACGGCCTTGGCGAACGGGGTGATCTGGGAGTCCGGCACGCGGCCATCCATGAACGTTTCGCCCGTGAAGGGGTTCTGAACGGGTCCGCTGAAGAGGCCATTGCGGATGTTCAACGTGGGCACGGTGGCGAACTGTATCGCCTTTTCCACCCGGCGGAACCCTTCATAATCCGCAAAGAAAAATGCGCGGTCCTGGCGGATTGCGCCGCCCAAAGACGCG
>JBBQUE010000518.1:0-3606 GCA_038212805.1 Bryobacterales bacterium
GCCAGTCTCATACGCATCCTTCCAAACTTGAACGGCAGCGGCGTGAAGGTCAGCCGGAACGCGGCGGTTGTCCACGTGATTCACCGCCTGACGGTGCATCTTGATGACTTCGAGGAACGATTCCTCATTGTTCGTATAGCCCGGGCAGGGACCGGTGGTCTCCGAAATGCGGGCGCTGGTGAGGTAGGCCTGGCCGCACATGACGGCTGCGATGGAGGCGGCCCAATCGCGGCCGTGGACGCTGTCGTAGGGGATGCCCATCGACATCAGCAGCGCGCCCAGGTTGGCGAAGCCCAGACCCAGGGGACGGTAATCGTGCGAATTTTTGGCAATCCGTTCGGTCGGGTAGCTGGCGTTATCGACGATGATTTCCTGCGCCATGGTTAACGTGTCGCAGGCGTGGCGGAATGCGTCCACATCGAAATCCCCGCCCGGCCCGACAAACTTCATCAGGTTTATCGAAGCCAGATTGCAAGCCGACTCGTCCAGGACCATGTATTCCGAGCACGGGTTCGACGCGTTGATACGGCCGCTGGATTTGGAGGTATGCCACCGGTTGATGGTGGTATCGAACTGCATGCCGGGGTCGCCGCACTGATGCGTGGCCTCGGCTACTTGGCGTAACAACTCCTTGGCTTTCAGGCGCTTGAGAGGCTGGCCGGTGGCCACTGAGCGGGTCCACCAGTCGCGATCCTCGGTGGCGGCCTGCATGAAATCGTCGCTAACGCGGATAGAGTTGTTGGCGTTCTGGAAGAAGATGGAGCTATAGGCTTCCCCATCGAACGATCCGTCATAGCCCGCGTCGATTAAGGTGTGGGCCTTCTTCTCTTCCTTCGCTTTGCACCAGACAAACTTTTCGATATCGGGGTGATCCGCGTTCAGAATCACCATCTTGGCGGCGCGGCGCGTTTTGCCGCCCGACTTGATGACGCCCGCGAACGCGTCGAAACCCTTCATGAAGCTGAGCGGTCCGGAGGCGCGCCCACCGCTCGAAAGCGTGCCATCTTCTTCCCGCAGCGACGACAGATTCGTGCCGGTGCCCGAACCCCACTTGAACAGCATGCCTTCCGTCTTCGCGAGTTCGAGAATAGATTCCAACGAATCGCCCACCGAGTTAATGAAGCACGCCGAACACTGCGGCCGCGTCTCGCCCTTGCGGAGTTGTTTGATGTCGCCGGTCGCTTCATCGAAATAGAAACCGTAGCCGCGCGCTTCCTTCACGCCCACGTTGAACCACACGGGCGAGTTGAAGCAGGCTTTCTGGGTCAGCATCAGATGCGCCAGTTCGTTGCGGAAATTCTCAGCGTCTGCGCCGGTCTTGAAGTAACGGTCGGCCTTGCCCCAATCGGCAATGGTGTCCACTACCCGGTGCACCAGTTCGGCTACGCTACGCTCACGCTGCGGCGAACCCAGCTTTCCGTGGAAATATTTGCTAGCCACGATGTTCGTGGCGGTTTGCGACCAATCGGCTGGGAATTCGAGATCCTGCTGTTCGAAGATCACCGCGCCCCTGTCATTTCCAATTACGGCCGTACGTAATTCCCATTGAATTTCGTCGTACGGCGTTTTGCCGGCCTCGAGCTTTTGCGTGAAGTACTTCGGAAAGCTGACTCCAGTCCGTTCAGCGACGGGCAGAGCCTTTTTGTACGATGGCTGGCGCAACTCATTCATCCGGTTACTTAGATCGACGCTGAGCTGTCCCATGTGTTTCGATTCCTTCATCTACCCTTAATTGATCCGTCACAATTCGCGGGCGCAGATTGCGACTGAATGCAATCATGACCCAATATGTAGTATTCGGTCAAGGATTATATCTATATACGGTGCAGTACTTTAGGCATGGAGTAGGAGGGGACTAGGGACCGACTTCAGATTTTCGATTTCTTTTTTTCTTTTTCCGGGTAATTTTCTTAGGCTGGCACGGCTGGATCGCTAAGATAGTTGGCGACCTTTTCCATCGCCGCGAGCGACTCGTGGATCCTAGCTATCTCATTCAGAATAAACAGCTTAGGGAATCTGAAGGGGGCCGGTACCGTTCCCCGGGGTGGAAATGCTGAAGTCTTCGTCGATTTTATTTCCCTGACGTCTGATCCTTACCTTGAAAAGGCGACCAGCGCCTGCTCCGGCGACATGTGCATGGCCGTGGTCAAAAGGACCCCCGCCGAGCTAACATCCGAACCGCTCATGAACTTCGAAAGGCCGAAGTCGGGGATCTTCCGAGCGCCGTCGCTTAAAAAGGTCAGATTCCCTGTTTGAATGTCCCGCCGCCGAATGCCATTCTGGTGGGCGTGTGCCAGGCCGTCCATCAGGCCGTAAGCCATTTCGAGCGCCTCTTCCGCCGGCAGCTCCTCCGGTCAGGCCCAGCAGCAAGTCCGGGGTGCGATTCGGGGCTTAGTGGCTAGTACAAGGTGGCCCTGAAGGAATAGTGCACCTCAGGCATGGGGCATGTCAAAAATCACATCCTGCCTCTATACTAAGAGGGAGTTCGTAGTGCGCTGGCAAGAACCTGCTGGACCCAGGGAAATTGATCTGTCGACCTACGAACCTCAAAGTTTCAGGCAGTCAGTCTGCCCGCGCCATCGTGCCGGGCAGACGAGTATAATAATCACCAATGCAACGTCTGCTTGGGTGCTTCCTGATTACCGCGTTATGCGCGTTCGCGGCGAACGAAGACGGAGCCGCTCTCTTCCAAAGAAATTGCGCTCTCTGCCACCGGCCGGGCGCGGAAAATCGAACCCCTTTGCCGGAAGCGTTGCGCCGGCTTTCGAACGCCTCTATCATTGTCTCGCTGGAATCGGGCGTGATGAAAGCCCAAGGCTCCGCTCTCACCGCCGCCGAACGCCAGGCCGTGGCTGATTTCCTTGTCCCGCCCAGTTCAGCGGTGAAGGTGGACACCGCGGTTGCAAATGCCTGCGCCACGCCATCGCCCGCCATCACCGGACTGGACGGCTGGAATGGCTGGGGCGTGGACTTGGCCAACAGCCGGTTCCAGAGTTCCAAAAACGCGGGCTTGAAAGCCAGCGATATCCCCAACCTGAAATTGAAGTGGGCGTTTGGCCTCCCGGATGCCTCCAGCATGTTTGGGCAACCCACCGCCGTGAACGGACGCCTGTTCTTTGGAAGCGGCAATGGGACGGTCTACTCGCTGGATGCGGCCACGGGCTGCCTGTATTGGACGTTCCGCGCACCGGTGCAAGTGCGCACGCCAATCGAAATCGCCAAGGGGCCCGATGGACGATACGCTGCCTTCTTTGGAGATGGATCAGCCAACGTTTATGCGGTGGATGCGCAGACCGGCCAGCAGCTTTGGAAGACGCAGGTGGAAGATCATAAGCTGGCTGGGATCACCGGGGCGCCGAAGTACTACAACGGGCGGGTGTTCGTTACGGTGCGGTCCGGATCGGAGGAGATGATCGCCGCGCAAACCAAGTACGCGTGCTGCACGTTCCGGGGTAGCGTGGTGGCGCTGGACGCGAAGAGCGGCGAAAAGGTTTGGAAGACCTACACCATCCCGGACGGTCCGGTGGTGGTCGGCAGGAATTCAGCCGGTACGGACCGCTACGGCCCGTCGGGCGCGGGCGTGTGGTCATCGCCTACCATCGACCC
>JBBQUE010000519.1:0-3598 GCA_038212805.1 Bryobacterales bacterium
AACGTCGCGGCGGTGAATTATCACTTCGGCGATAAAGCCGGGCTCTACATGGAAGTGCTGCGGCGCGCCATCAGCGGCGATGAAGAGACTCCCCTGCCGGCCGATCCCGAAGAGGCTCTGCGCATTTTCATACGGCGCATGCTGTCGCGCACCAGCCTGACGGATCAGACGTCGCTGCATTTCCGGATCATGGCGCATGAGATGGCCCAGCCCACGCCGGCCCTGGCGCAGGTGGCCGCGGAGGTGATCGCTCCAAAGTTTCAGCAGCTGCGCCGGGTGCTGGGCGCGATCCTTGAAATGGACCCAAACCACCCCACCACTGTGCTTTGCGGCCATAGCCTGATTGGCCAGGTGATGCACTACGCCAATGCCACACCGGTGATCGCTATTTTGTCGCCCGAACTCCAACAGGATCCGGACCGGCTGGCCCGGGTGGCCAATCACATAACAAATTTCACGCTGCACGCTTTGCGAGCCATCTGTAAGGAAGCATTACCATGAGCAATCAACCCGCGCCAAAGCGCCGCATTCCGCCCGTGATCCCGATACTGGCGATCCTCGGGATCGGGGCCTTTGCCGCCTGGAAGTTTCTCCTTTCGCCAACCAAAGTCCCCGATAACGTGGTGGCCGTCAGCGGTCGCATTGAGGGGGACGATTCGGCGGTTGCGCCCAAAACCTCCGGCCGGATTCTTGAGATCCATTTCCGCGAGGGCGATTCCGTGAAGGCTGGCGAGGTGGTGGCGGTGCTGGACGATCAGCAACTGCGGGCGCGCTTAGATCAGGCCCAGGCCGCGGTTGTGCAGTCGGAGGCACAGCTCCGGTCGGCCCAGCAGCAGATTCCGGTGCTGGAACAGCAATTCCAGGAAACGCAATTGCAGGCGGGGCAGGCCAACGTGGATTCGCAAGGCCGCGTGCATCAGGCGGAAGCGGAACTGGCGGCCGCGGAAGCAGAACTGGCGCAGCAGAAGGCCGCCTTGCAATTGGCTCTGTTTGATAAGGATGCCTATACCCGGCTGGCCAAGAGCGGCGCGGTTTCTGAGCGCCAGGGTAAGCAGGCCGTCACCACGGCTGAATCCCAGCAGGCCACGGTGGCGGCCACGGCGCGCAAGGTGGAAGCGGCGCGCGCATCTGTGAACGTTGCCCAGGCAAGCCAGTCGAACTCCGGCATTCGCAACTTGCAAGGGGTTGGCATCCGCAAACAGATGTTGCAACAACAATCCCAGATCGCCGATTCGCAAGCCGAACTCCAGCGCGCCCGTGCCCAGTTGGCGGAGGCCCAGGCAAATCTGCAGGATCTGACGGTGCGGGCTCCGTTCGATGGCACGGTGGTTACGCGCGCGGCCGAACCCGGCGAAGTGGTGCAGGCTGGAACCGCCATCATCACGCTGCTGGATCTGAAACGCGTTTACCTGCGCGGGTTCATTCCCGAAGGGCAGATTGGCAAGGTGAAGCTGCACCAGGCGGCGCGCATTTTCCTGGATTCAAACCCGAACCAGGCCGTGGAGGCGGAGGTGGCGCGCATTGATCCGCAGGCCACGTTTACCCCTGAGAATACCTATTTCCGGGACGACCGCGTGAAGCAGGTAGTGGGCGTGAAGATTCAGCTCAAGGGCGCAACCGGCTTCGCCAAGCCCGGCATGCCCGCCGATGGCGAGATATTGATTTCAGGCGATCAATGGCCGGCATGGAAACCCCACAAATGACCGCCACGCCCGCCATTTCCATCCGGGCGCTGACCAAAACCTACGCTGAGATCGAAGCCGTCCGCGCCATCAATCTGGAAGTGCGGGAGGGCGAAATTTTCGGGCTGATCGGTCCGGATGGCGCTGGCAAAACGTCCACTTTCCAAGTCCTGGGCGGAGTGATGGAGGCCACCTCCGGGGCCGCGGACGTGTTCGGCAAGCCCGCCCGTGAGATGCGTTCTTCCACCGGGTATCTAACGCAGGCCTTCACGCTGTACCCCGACCTGACGGTGGCCGAAAACATCCGCTACATCGGGGATCTGCGGCGCGTGCCTCCGGCCGAGATCAAACGCCGCGGCGATCAATATCTGGACATGTTCGATATGGCGCGCTTTCAGAATCGGCAGGCCGGGCAGCTGAGCGGCGGCATGAAGCAAAAGCTGGCACTGGCCTGCGCCCTGGTGGCCCAGCCACGCGTGCTGCTGCTGGACGAACCCACCACGGGGGTGGATCCGGTTTCGCGGCGCGAGTTTTGGGATACGCTCTCGCACCTGGCCGCCGGCGGCTTGACCATTCTGGTGGCCTCTCCGTACCTGGATGAGGCTGAGCGCTGCAACCGCGTGGCGCTGATGCACCTGGGCGAGATTCGTGAGCTGGGCACGCCCGCGGAACTGCGCCGGAACCTGAACGCCACCCGCCTGGAAGTGCGCGCGGCTGACCTGAGCCAGGCGGAAGACATTCTCAGTGATCATGGTCCGGCGGACGCGATTCAGGACGTGCAGCGCTTCGGGGACCGCCTGGACGTGATCGTGCCCGATGAGCAGCGCGGGCGGGCCATGATTGAACAGAAACTGGGCGCGGCCAACCTGGCGATAGACGACCTGCAAGCCGGCGAGCCGACGCTCGAAAACGCCTTCGTGGCTACGCTGCGCGCCATCGGCCAGGAGGTCAAGACCCCTCCATTTCCGGGCGAGCATCCGCATCGGGAACTGAAGGAACAGATCGCCATCGGGGCCGACCAGTTGATCAAGCGCTTTGGCGCGTTCACCGCCGTTAACGGAGTCAGCCTGCAGGTGAAATATGGCGAGATTTATGGACTGCTGGGCGCGAACGGGGCCGGCAAAACCACCATGATCAAGATGCTGTGCGGGTTATTAAAACCCAGCACGGGCCAGATGCAACTGGCGGGTGAAAGCGGAGGGTTCCGGTCCCAGGACGTTCGCAGCCGCATCGGGTACATGTCGCAGAAGTTCTCGCTGTACGACGATTTGAGCATCGGCCAAAACCTGGATTTCTTCGGGCGCATCTATGGCGTTCCGGAGCATGAGCGCGAGGAGAAGAAGCGCTGGGTGCTGGCGTTCTCCGGCCTGGAAGGCAAGCAGGACCAACTGACCGGCAGCCTGCCCGGCGGATGGAAACAGCGCGTGGCCTTCGGTTCCTCCATCATGCATGAGCCCAGCGTGCTGTTCCTGGACGAGCCTACCTCTGGCGTGGACCCCCTGGCGCGGCGGGCCTTCTGGCGCATGATCAACCGGCTGGCGGACATGGGGACGGCTATTCTGGTGACCACCCACTACCTGGAAGAGGCCGAACAATGCAACCGGCTGGGCTTCATGGTGGCGGGCGAACTGCTAGTGGAAGGCACGCCCAGCGGAGTGAAGAAAAATCAGATCGGGCACCTGATTGAATTCCAGGTAGATCAGCCGCAGCAGGCCGCCGATCTGCTGAAGAAAGAGGGAGACCGCTGGCGTGTGTCGTTGTTCGGAGACCGTCTCCACGTGATTACGGATGAAGAATTCGAAGCCGGCCGGCGCACTACCACCAGCGCCCTGGAAGCGGCCGGCATCCAGGTTCGCAGCGCTCATGAGGAGCGTTTCTCATTGGAAGACGTGTTCATCGTGCTGGTGGAAAAAGCC
>JBBQUE010000520.1:0-3596 GCA_038212805.1 Bryobacterales bacterium
GTTTTGGGCTTCGTCGAAAATGACGAAACTGTCATTCAGTGTACGGCCACGCATAAACGCGATTGGCGCGACTTCGATAGTAGAGCGCTCCAGGAACTTCTCGACTTTGTCGGCCTCCAGCATGTCGTACAGCGCATCGTAGAGCGGACGCAAATAAGGATCGACTTTTTCCTGAAGATTGCCGGGGAGAAAACCGAGACGTTCGCCGGCCTCGACGGCGGGCCGGGTGAGGACGATACGGCTCACGCGTTTGCTGAGCAAAGCCGAAACCGCCATCGCGACAGCCAGGTACGTCTTGCCTGTGCCGGCCGGCCCCACGCCAAAGACCAGGTCGTGCCGTTCGATGGCCTCCACGTAGCGCCGCTGATTGACTGTCTTAGGGGCTAACGCCTTCTTGCCAAAATTCCGCTGCCTCCCGCTATGAACCAGGGCCCGCAGCGTGACGTCAGGATCTTCGGTCACAACCCGCAAGTAGCTGTTCAACTCGCCGCTGGCGAAAGCCGCGCCCTCTTTGACCAGGGCGAAGTAGTCTTCCAGGATGCTCGCTGCGCGGATCACGTTTGGTTCATCACCCTCAATCTCCAAAGCCTCATTCAGAAGCCGGATTCTTACGTTGAGCACCGTTTCCAGGATGCGAATGTTCTCGTCTCGAGTGCCGAATAACGACTCGATGCCACGACTGGTCTGAACGCTAAGTGTCATGCGTAGGTGAGCTGAGAACCTTGATGGATAGTGTCAATGCAGTTCTAAAGTTCTGGGAGGGAGGAATAAAGACAACGAAGAATACCTTGTTTTTTGCAGGCAGCGCGGACGGAACAATAACCATCCTCAACCAGGATAGCAGATTGTCGCGATCTGGTTTGGGCAGTAACAAGCATGGATATAACGGCGTCTCTACCGGTAGCGCTATGAGAAACTCGATCGGATTTTTAGCTTTGATGCTCGTCGTGTCCATTCCGGCTGTTTGCCAACGTAGGGATGGCAACGAACAACGGGGCCACGACGTGGGTAACGGACACATTCCCGCCCATGGCCCTGCTCCGATGCCACAACAGCAGGCCCCGCAGCAACAACGGCGCGACGCTCCCCAGCAACAACAGCGCGATGTGCGCCGGGACGACGGCCGGCAAAATCATTCCTTCAGCGATCTTGAAGGCCATCCCAACGCGCCTCACGTACATCGGAACGATCAATGGATCGGACATGATAGCGGACGCAACGACGATTATTACCGCGCCGACCAACCCTGGGAACATGGACGGTTCACAGGCGGCTTCGGGCGGAGACATGTTTGGCAGTTGGGTGGCGGCGACCGGGACCGTTTTGGCTTTAATGGTTATTACTTCGGAGTCGCGCCCTACGATTACGGGTTTGCCGACGGTTGGTATTGGGATCGCGACCACGTTGTCATCTACGAGGATCCCGACCATCCGGGATATTATCTCGCTTACAATCCGCGCCTCGGTATCTATGTTCACGTACTCTACCTTGGTCGTTAAGCCATGCGCCTGATCATTGGAATATTGCTCGCAGCTGCTTCCTGTACCGCACAGGATACAGTTATGATTCGCGTCAATGCATCTGAAAAAGTAGGTCCCTTTAAGCCCATTTACGGTTACTTCGGGTACGACGAACCTAACTACACTTACACCCGGAATGGGAGCAAGTTAGTAGGTGAATTGGCTGCGCTGAGCGGCGGTCCAGTGTATATCAGGACCCATTTCATGCTCGCGACCGGTGACGGAACACCGGGCTTGAAGTGGGGCTCGACCAACGCATATACCGAAGATGCTTCCGGCAAGCCAGTCTACGACTGGACCATTACGGATCGCATATTCGATACCTATTTAAAAGCAGGGGCAAAACCGTTCGTAGAGATTGGATTTATGCCGCAGGCTCTCTCTACTAAGCCAGATCCTTATCATCCGACTTGGATCCCGGGCGGCAAGAACGATCAATACTCCATTGGTTGGTCGTATCCTCCGAAGGATTATGCGAAGTGGGGTGAACTGGTTAACCAATGGGTTCGCCACATTGTTCAGAAGTATGGCCGTGCCGAGGCCGCATCTTGGTATTGGGAAGTTTGGAATGAGCCGGATATCAGTTACTGGCACGGGACCCCGGAAGAGTACAACAAGCTGTATGACTCTGCCGCGACCGCTGTAAAGCGCGCGCTACCGGAAGCCAAAGTGGGCGGACCTGCGACAACCGGGCCAGCAAACGAAAAGGCGGCGAAATTCCTGCAGCAGTTTCTGGAACACTGCTCCGCTACGGGTGCGCCGCTCGACTTCATTACTTATCACGCCAAGGGGCGGCCTACCGTGGTCGATGGGCACGTGCGTATGGGGATTGCGAAGAATGCCGAAGACGTGGATCGGGGATTTCAGATCGTGCATTCGTTCCCGAAGTTCCGGAATCTGCCAATTGTCTTGAGCGAGTCGGATCCGGAAGGCTGCGCGGGATGCTCGGCGCGGGTGTACCCGCAGAATGCGTATCGCAATGGATCGCTGTATCCCGCCTACACGGCGGTGATGATGAAGAATATCTTTGAGTTGGCGGATCGTGAGCAGACCAATATCGCGGGGATGCTGACGTGGGCATTCGAGTTTGAAGGCCAGCCATACTTCGACGGGTTCCGAACGCTGGCGACGAACGGCGTGGACAAGCCGATACTGAACTTATTTCGTATGGCGGGACTGATGCGCGGAGACCGGCTCAAGACCGAGAGTACCGGCGCGGTTGCGCTGACGTCGATGATGAAGGATGGAGTCAGAGCGAGCAACCACGTAGACGCGTTAGCGGTTCGCTCAGACCGGCAAATCTCCGTACTCGCGTGGAATTATCACGATGACGACGTGCCGGGCCCGCAAGCCAAGGTACAACTCGAGGTAACCGG
Organism: Bryobacterales bacterium; assembly: GCA_038212805.1. Taxonomy (GTDB): domain Bacteria; phylum Acidobacteriota; class Terriglobia; order Bryobacterales; family Bryobacteraceae; genus JANXQZ01. Next base: position 2,897 of record JBBQUE010000520.1, read on the forward strand.
CGGGCCAGTTGGTACAAATCGCGCACTGATGACCCACTACCGCATCGATGATACGCACAGTAATTCCTGGACCGCGTGGAAGAAGATGGGTTCTCCGCAACAGCCTACGCCGGAACAATACGCAGCGCTCGAGGGTGCCGGGCAGTTGGAGTTGCTGGAGTCTCCGCGCTGGATTGACGGGCGCGGCGGGAAAGCGAAGTTGGATCTGGTTATTCCGCGTCAGGGCGTGTCACTCGTCCAGCTCACCTGGTAAGCGATTGATGACTGGACTGCCGTCTGGAGTACACTCAAACAAGCGAATTTACGTCAGCTAAGGAGCCTTTGCCATGTCCGCGAACAACGATTCTTCTTCTAAACCACCCGTAGCCCGGCGTGACTTTTTCAAAAAGAGCGGCGCCGCGGGCCTGGCGCTCGGCGTTGTCAACTCCGCTTTTGCCGCGGCCGGCGGCAAGATGGCTCAGAGCACGCGCGTCATCGGGGCCAACGACAGGATAAACATTGGCGTGATCGGCGTCGGGGGCCGCGGCTATTATGTTGCCTCGGCATTTCAAAAATTCGGCGACGACAACAAGAGCGCCTGCCAAATTGTTGCGGTTTGCGATGTCTACGAAAAGCGCAAGAAGAAGGCCGCCGAGAAGTTCCAGGCGACCGGTTATCTGGATTATCGCGAAGTGCTGGCCCGCCCGGACGTGGACGCGGT
>JBBQUE010000521.1:0-3594 GCA_038212805.1 Bryobacterales bacterium
ACCGATTCCGCGGGCAATTTCCGCTTCAACGCCGTCCCCCCGGGAACCTACTCCGTAACCGCAGCCTCGCCGTCTTTCAAAACCTCCGTCACCGCCAACCTGGTCGTCGTCGTCAACACCGAAACCAGGGCCGATTTCTCCATGCAGGTGGGTGCCGTTACCGACACTGTCAACGTCCAGGCTTCCGCACCGCTGCTCCAAACCGACACCGCCGCCCTGGGAACCGCCATCGACAACCGGACCGTCCACGAACTCCCCCTAAACTCCCGTAATTTCTTCGATCTGGTAGCCCTAACCCCTGGCGCAACCAAAGTTGCCAGCGGAAGCAGCGTCATGGATAGCCGCTCCATCCAAATCGGCGGCGTGCGCAACACCTCCACCAACACCACCCTGGATGGAGCCGATTTCACCGTCGCCAACGTGAATAATCCGGCCATCGCGCTCTCCCTCGACGCCCTCCAGGAATTCAAGGTGCAAGTTAACTTCATGGACGCTTCCTACGGCCACGGAGCCGCCAGTATCGAACTCGTCACCAAAAGCGGTGGCAACCAATTCCACGGCGTAGGCTACGATTTTATTCGCAATCGGGCCTTCAACGCCGGCCAGTTCTTCCGCCCCAAAAACGGCCCGCCCCGCTTCAGCTACAACCAGTTCGGCGGCAACATCGGCGGTCCCATTTGGAAAAACAAGACCTTCTTCTTTACCAATTACGAAGGCCGCCGCCAAAGTAGTGGCGTCATCCTGCAAGGCCTTATTCCCACCACCCAAATGCTGGCCGGCGACTTCAACGGCAGCGGCAAGATCATCAAGGATCCGCTCAACGCCAATCAGCCTTTCCCTGGAAACGTGATCCCCCTCGGCCGCATCGATTCCATCGCAAGGAAAGTTCTCCAGTATTTCCCCACGCCCAACATTTCCCGTCCCGGCGCAAATTTCCTGGCCACGCCCAGCGACGTGGAACGCCGTGACCAAGGCACCATCCGCCTGGATCATCGCCTCAACCAGAAACTAAACCTTTTCACCCGGTACAGTTACGCCAACGACGATCTCGGCAACTCGGCCTACATCGTGGGCTTGGGCGTCATTCGTCCAGACCGCACACACTTCTGGGTTACCGGTCTCACCGCCGTCATCTCGCCCAATCTAATCAGCGAAACCCGCGCCGAATTCCTCAAAACCTTCCTGGCACGCATCAGCGATGGCAACGGCGGCTCCACCAATTACGCCGCCCAGCTCGGCCTCACGAATCTGGCGGCCGGCCCCGGCGATTACACCCTCCCCAACTTCAACCTCAGCGGCTACGCTCCCGGCAGTCCCGGAGCCAGCAGCGGTTTCGTCGGCTACGGCAGCCACATCGTCCAAAACAACCTCTATTACCGCTTGGGTGAAACCTTCACCTGGATTCGTGGTGCCCACACCCTCAAAATGGGAGCCGACGTGAACCGTCTCATGGTGGGCTACGACCAAGGCAGCAATCAGAATGGAGTCTTCAACTTTAGCGGTACTTTCACCGGCGATTCCACGGCTGATTTCCTCCTGGGATGGCCCCTCAGCGCGACCGGCGGCCTAGGCAGCGTGGGTAATTTTGGCGGCGTCGCCAAATACGCCATCGGCACCCAATACGACACCTTTCTCCAGGACGATTGGAAAGTCACCCCGCGCTTCACCCTCAATCTAGGATTGCGTTATGAGTTCTTCCAGCAATGGCGCGGCCGCATGGCCGATTACCAGCCCGCCACCAATCGCGTTCTGCTGGCAGGTTCCGCCAACTACTTCGTCCCTGGCCAAGGCTTGGTCAACGGTACCGGTCCCGCGCTGCTACCCGAACGCCCCATCCAGAGCGATCCCAACGATTTTGGCCCCCGCATCGGCTTGGCCTACCGCCTGGGCGAAAAGACCACCATCCGTGCCGGAACCGGAGTCTTCTACGCCCTCAACACCGGCGGCAGCGTGCTCAATCCCTTGATGAGCACCGCCCCCTATTTCGTGGTCGCCACCATCACGTCCAGCTCCACCACGCCCCAATTGCAGCTTTCGAATCTCTTCCCGGCACCCAACGCGGTGAAGACCTCCGTCAGCACCAACGTGGACCTCAACAAACGCGACGGCTACATCTATCAATACAATCTAAGCGTCCAGCGCGATCTGGGCCATGCCATGCTGCTGGAATTCGGCTACATCGGCAATTCCGCGCGCAAACAAATCGCCAACGTTTGGATCAATCAGCCCACCTTGCCCGCCGATCCCAAAAGCGCCCCCCCGTTCTCGGCCCGTCAGCCCTATCCCAACGCGTCCGTCGCTTTCCAGCAGGTCACCAACTACGAAAACACCAACTACAACGCCGGTTATGCGAAATTGGAACAGCGCCTCAAGGGCGGCCTGTCCTACATCGTTTCCTATACCTTCGCGAAGTGTATCGATAGTGGCAGCCCCGGCAACCCCGGCCAGAACATGTACAATCGCCGCCTGGAACGGGCCATCTGCGATACCGACGTGCCCCACAACCTCACCGCCAGCTACGTGTATGATCTTCCCGTGGGCCACGGCCGCTCCTTCGACCTCCGCAATTCCCTCCTGAACGGCTTCCTGGGCGGCTGGGAGCTCAGTGGCATCACCTCCATGATTGTCGGATTCCCCCTGAATATCACTACCACTGGCGACATCGCCCTGGTGGGAACCGGCAACCAGCGCGGCAGCGCCACCGGCATCCAGCCCGAAAAAGTGGATCCCCGCTCCAACGGCCTGGTGGGCTTCAATCGAGCCGCCTTCGCCGTCCCCGCCACCGGCACGTTTGGAACCCTGTCGCGCAACGCCCAACGCGGCTTCGGCTTCAACAACTGGGATCTGGGCGTTAATAAGAATTTCGCCATTCCCAAGATCGGGGAAGCTGGCCGCCTCCAGATCCGCGCCGAGTTCTTCAACGTCTGGAACCACACCCAGTTCAACGGAATTGGAACCGCGGTCAATCAGCCCGCCACGTTCGGGATTGTCACCAGCACTTATAACCCCCGCGTCTTACAGCTTGCGGGAAAATTGTACTTCTAGAGGACGCCCCACCATGCTTACCCGCAGAGACCTGTTACAAACCGCCGCGGCCACTCTGGCCATGCCATTCCTGGCCATGCCATTCTTTGATCCGGTGCGGTCTCTCGCCGCCCAGGTCAAGCGCGTCCGCATCACCGATGTGGAGTCGTTCACCGTGCGCGTCCCGGGTGGCAATGCCCCGGAAGATCTGCGGAATTACACCTATGGCGTCAGCCGGGTCCACACCGACGCGGGCGTCACCGGAACCTCGTTCATACCCTGCCCCCAGGATCTTCTGAACCGCTGGGTGAAACCTGCATTGATCGGTCAGGATGTCTTCGCCATAGACCGGCATGTGCAGCGTTTGCAAGCCCAGCGCGGGGAATCCGGTGTCCAGAGTTGGTCCGGCGTTGAGCATGCCCTGTGGGACGTGGTGGGCAAGATCGCCAACCGTCCCGTGGCCAAGCTTCTAGGTGGAGCGCGTGACAAACTGCGTGTCTACCGGACCACCGTCTGGCCCTATACCGAAGCCGCTCGCGCCAAAAAGCCCCTGCTCGAATCCGATCAGCA
>JBBQUE010000522.1:0-3589 GCA_038212805.1 Bryobacterales bacterium
CACGGGTCCGGTCCTCAACGCCGCGAATCAGCCGGTTCTGGACGCGGCCGGCAATCCGGTGCTTGCGCCCATCAGTTCCATCGAGCGGTACCGCCGGACGCTGCTGTTTCAAAAACTGGGACTGCCGGCTTCCCAGATTCGGACCCTGGGCGGCGGCGCGACGCAATTCAGCATCAACGCTGGACAGCCCGCGCTTTCCGCCGGACAGGTAGACGCAGGGCTATTCGCGGGTGACGACTGGCGAGTGAGGCCGAACATCACGCTGAGCCTAGGCCTGAGGTATGAAATGCAATCGAACGTGAGCGATTGGCACGACATTGCTCCGCGTATTGGGATCGCTTGGGCTCCAGGTGCCGGGGGATCGGGGAAAGGCCGGCCGAAAATGGTGATTCGCGCCGGATTCGGAATGTTCTACGACCGTTTCGCGTTGAACAACACGATCAACGCTCAGCGCTACAACGGCCTGGTGCAGCAGCAATACATCAGCGGCAATCCGGACTTCTTCCCGGTGATCCCTCCGCTGGCTCTGCTGGGCGGCGCGCAATCCACCCGGAGCATGCAAGAGATCAGTTCCACGCTGCGGGCGCCCTACATAATGCAATCGGCGCTGAGCGTGGAGCGTCAGTTGCCCCACGGCACTACCTTGGCCGTGACCTATGCGAATTCGCATGGCCTGCACGTGCTGCGTACGCGCGATATCAATGCGCCCTTGCCGGGAACGTACTCCCCGGAACGGCCCCAGAGCGGGGTGTATCCGAATGGCACGCCGGGTGCGATTTTCCTGACGGAATCGGCGGGCTTGTACAACCAGCATCAGTTGATCGTCAGTGTGAATTCGAAGCTCAATGCGAACGTTTCGCTGTTCGGCAATTACCTGTTAAACAAAGCCATGAGCAATACGGACGGCCTGGGCACCTCCGTGGCCAACCCCTACAACTATGCGGGCGAGTACGGACCGGCATCTACCGATATCCGCAATCGCATGGTGGTGGGAGGAGCTTTGGCCACGCGCTGGAATATTCGCGTGAGCCCGTTTCTTGTGATCGATTCCGGTCCGCCATTCGACATCACGGCCGGCCGGGACCTGTATGGCACCACCTTATTTAATGCCCGGCCTGGCATTGCGACCGACCCCACCCGGCCTGGCCTGATCCAGACCAGCTACGGGCTATTGGACCCGAACCCGATTGCGGGCGAACGGATTCTGCCGCGCAACTATGGGCGGGGCCCCGGGTCCATCCGGTTCAACATGCGCATCGCCAAGACGTTTGGATTTGGTCCCGCCAAGGAAGGATCCGTGGGTGGATTCCAGGGCCAACCGGGCGGAGGAGGCGGCGGCGGTCAGCGGCCAGGCGGCGGGAGCCCGTTTGGGGGAGGCATGGGCGGTATGTTCGGCGGCGCGCCCACCAGCCGCCGTTACAACCTGATTGTATCGCTGCAGGCACAAAACGTTCTGAACCATACCAACCCTGGCCCAATTACCGGGAACATCACTTCGCCGCTGTTTGGGCAAGCCAACCAGTTGGCCGGCGGAGCCGGAGGCGGCGGATTCTCAGAAAACGCGAATAACCGGCGGCTGGAGTTGCAACTGCGGCTCACATTTTAAGCCGCACCCCTAAGTCTCCGCGTCCGTGCGACGATGAGCATTAGAGGAACGCAGTGCCGCCGTCACGCCGATTCGTCTATGCCGCCGCAGGATTTGCCGTAGCCGTCTCAATTGCGGTCTGGGGCCGTTTTTTGATTCGGCCAGCCTTTTCGCGGCCAATCCGGGTGGGATGGCAGGCGTCCCTGGCTGACACTAGCAAAGGTGTGGCGGGAACTCCCAGCGGCGCAATCGTGGAGATTCTGATAGAGGCGGCGCGACGAAAAAGCATTCCCATCCAGTGGGTCTCCTTGACAACAGGGCCGGATATCGCGCTGCGGTCAGGAGCCGTGGATGTTTGGCCGTTGATGGGAATCTGGCCGGAACGAAGCCAATCCGTCTACCTGAGCAAACCGTGGTTGAGGTCGCGGTTCATTCTGATCGGGGGCCGGCAGGTTCCGTTGAAAAGTCTCGCAGATGCGAAGGGCAACGTAGTGGCAGTGTCCAAAATCCCCATCGATCTTCGGGTGGCCAATCAGTATTTGCCGGACGCAAAGCAGCGGATTCTCGCGGCTCCCCCCACAGTGGTTCGTGCGGTGTGTGACGGAAGCGCCCCGCTCGGTTTGGTGGACCTCACCACGTTTGTAAACATTGAAAAGACGCAGTGCCCATTGGGAGATCTGCAGGTTTTGCCGATCAAGGGCGCGGCGTTTTGGTTTGGCGTGGGCGCCGCGAAGAACAACAGCGAGGCGCGGCGGGCGGCCGACCTGCTGCACGATGGCATCGGTGAAATGGCCATGGATGAGACGCTGATCGTCATCGATTCGCGCTGGCATTCGCGCATTGGCACGGAGGCCAGCGTGATCTTCGAGTATGAGAGGGCCCGAATCAGCGAATACCGCCTCTGGACCACTGTGGCAGTGTTGTCTCCGGCCTTGCTGATCATGCTTTGGCTTATCTTGCGGCTGCGCGGCGCCCGCATTGAGGCAGAGGCGGCTAACCGGGCCAAGAGCGAATTTCTGGCCAACATGAGCCATGAAATCCGAACGCCGATGAATGGCGTGATTGGCATGACGGAACTGCTACTGGATACTCAGCTGACGGAGGAGCAGCAGGAATACGCACGGCTGGTGCGGACCTCGGGCGTGGCCTTACTCACGATCGTAACCGACATTCTGGACTTTTCCAAGATAGAAGCCGGCAAACTAGTGCTGGAAACGGTCGAATTCGACATGGTGGATCTGATGCGCGATGTCCTGAGGCTAATGGGCCCCGTGGCTTTGGCGAAGGGCTTGGAAGTCTCCCTGGAGATTCAGCCAGACATGCCGGTTCGTTTCATTGGCGATGGCGGGCGCATCCGGCAGGTTGTTACGAATTTGGTTAACAATGCGATAAAGTTCACCAACCGGGGCACGGTGGAGCTGGCGTTGGAGTGGGTTTCGACAGGCGCTGACAGGGCCACGGTCAAAGTTTCGGTGAAGGATCAGGGGATCGGTATTGCGCCGGAGAAGATTGCAATGCTCTTCGATAAGTTCGTACAGGCCGATTCTTCCACCACGCGAAAATACGGCGGCACCGGCTTGGGCCTGGCCATCTCAAAGCAGATCGTGGAGGCCATGGGAGGGTCCATCCACGTGCAGAGCCGGGTGGCCAAAGGTTCCACTTTCTGGTTTACGGTGCCGCTGCCTGCTGTTCCTGAAACATCGGTCCCGCTACTGGATCAAGTTAGCGAGGGAATATGGCAACCAAAAAACGCGTAGCGAAGAGTGGCAAGGTAGCCAAGGTAATGGATGAGTTCAAGCACGGTGAACTCAAGTCCGGCAAGGATGGGAAAGGGGGGAAAGTCACCAGCCGGGAACAGGCGATAGCCATCGGCTTGAGCGAGGCCCGGGCCGCGGGCGAACCCGTGAAGCCGGCTAAGAGCTAATGCCCCTGGAAAGCGCCCGCCAGTTTGCGGTAGGTGACGCTTAAATCCTCCGGAATTATCCGCGTTTCGCCGATGGTGGT